>JAFGVR010000108.1 GCA_016937915.1 Campylobacterales bacterium
ATAGCTCATGATGAAAGAGATTTTATATCTCAATTAAAATTAAATATGTCAAATATTAGCCAAGAACAAGAGGTTAAGTTGGTTAGTTTTAAAAACTATATACAAAAATCTTCAAAAACATATTATGAAGATGTTTTAAAACCTGCTTTTTCAAAGATAGATGAGATACTAGGGGAGGATTTATGATAACTAAACAGCATAGTCATTATTTGAAATTTTTGGCAAAAGGGCATAATTTTTTATTGTTAAGTAGCAGACACTTTAAGGAGATGGATGAAGTTAGTTGCTATTTTAACTTAGAGATTCAAAGAGTTCTAAATGATGACGAACTCGACAATATAGCAAATACCTTAATGCAAAACTCTATAGATGTAGTGGTTGTTGATTTTGTTACAGATATCGATTTGGCTAAACAAATATATAAATCGATTAAAAAGTTTAATGAGAGAATAGTTGTTTTAGCTATTGTAAATAGTGATATTATAAGTGATATTTATGAGATTTTAAATAAACTAGATGCACTTTTGATAGATGATTTTACATTGGAAGAGTTAAAAGATAAGCTTTTTATATCACTTAGTGTTTTTTATGCGATTAAAGCTATAGGCGCTAGAGATATGAGGATAGAGTTTGGTTCATCAACATCTAATGATGAATTGGATAAGTTTTTTGATATCTATGAGGGGCAGTTGATATTTATAGTTGATGATCTTATTGAATTAAATAAATCCTTAAAAGCTGGGGATTTATCTACAGAGATATTAAAAGGTATAGCTAGAGATGTTAATGCTTTGGCAGATATTTTTGCTAAAGAGGAGAAAATATCTGCTGTTGTAGATGTATTTAGAGATTTTTCATCTTATTTGGATAAACTAAAGATATCTGAGGTTAGACCTCAGTCTTTACATGCTTTTGATTATCTTTGTGCAATAGTTGATGATACAAATACATACATGATGGAGATGTTTGTAGATAGAGTTTTTAGAGATGTTTACATATTTCACCACTCATTTGAAAATAATTTGAGATTTATGAAAGATGCTTTATCTTTAAAAGATGAACAAAGTGATGATAGTGAACTTGAGTTTTTTTAATTTATTAAGGTTTGTATAATGCAAAATTTAGATGAGATATTAGATCAAATAGTTCCTATAAAGATAAAAGATAAAGGTGGTGTTGTTAGTTATGTAAACAGTGCCTTTGAGGAGATAACTAAAATATCTAAAAATGATATTTTAGGTATAAAAGAGGAACTTGAGACTTCATCTAATGATTATATAAAAAAAGAGTTTTGTGTAGATAGTGAAGACCAAAATTCAAAATTGGTTCAAAGATTAACTTCTCCACTTATAGATAAAGATGGTATTTTCATAGGTGAGATAAGTGTATATATTGATGTTACAGAGAAAAAAAATTTTGAAAAATTATCGATTATAGATCATTTAACAAATCTGTATAACAGAAGATATTTTAATGAACAACTTTTTAGATCTATCCATAGTTGTAAGAGAGATAAAAAGATACTTTGTTTTGCTATTATGGATATAGATAATTTTAAAAAGTATAATGATAGTCATGGTCATCAAGACGGAGATAAAGCTTTAAAGATAGTATCAAAATCACTTGCTGATTCTATACATAGGGGTAGTGATTATGCATTTAGATTAGGTGGTGAAGAGTTTGGTATGTTATTTGAAGCAAATAGCAAAGATTTGGCATACATCTTTATTGATAATGTTAGACAAAATATTCAAAATCTAAACATTGAACACTCCTTAAATGGTGATTATAAAGTTATAATAATATCTGCAGGTCTTATATGTGTTGACTTTTCAGTTGAAGATATAGATGAAAATGGATTATATTCGATGGCAGATCATTCACTATATGAAGCTAAACATAGGGGCAGAAACAAAGTAGTATTTCATGGCAGTTTTAGTGAAGAAGATGATTTGGAGTTTTTTTAATGATAAAAGTTTTTGTAATAGATGATAGTGCAGTTGTCAGAAATGGTTTTTCAACTATTTTTAGTAAAGCTAGAGATATAGAACTTATAGGTAGTGCAAACAATCCTGTAGATGCTTTCCCAATCTTTAAAAAAGTTGGTCTTCCAGATGTTTTTATACTTGATATAGAGATGCCAAAGATGGATGGATTAGAGTTTTTAAAGATGATAAACGAACAAAAACCAACTCCAGTAATTATATGCTCAACTATGGCTAGTGCTGGTAGTACTGCTGCTATTGATGCGATGAGAATGGGTGCTGTTGATATAGTTCATAAACCTAATATAAATTTGGGGAAGTTTTTTGATGATGAAACAGAATCATTTTTGGAAAAAGTCAGAGCTGCTGCAACTTCTAAAGTGCGTTTTAATCCAAATGCTCCAAGAAAACAATATAAACTAGAGGAGAATGAATATGGGAAAAATTCAGCTTTGAAAACATCTAAAAAAATAGTTGCAATTGGTGCTTCTACAGGGGGAGTTCAAGCTATAGAAGAACTTACAAAATATTTAAAACCAAACCATCCAGCTATTGTTATAACTCAGCATATGCTAATGGGTTTTACAGCTAGTTTTGCCGCAAGATTAAATCAGCTTTTACCATATTCTGATGTAAAAGAGGCAAAAGAGGGTGACGCACTACTACCTGGTAGAATTCTTATAGCTCCAGGTAATCTTCACATGGAGGTACATAAAGATGGTTTTATGTACAAGGTTGCATTAAAAGATTATCCAAAGGTTAGTTCCCATAAACCTAGTGTAGATGTTTTATTTTCATCTATGGCAAAAGAGGTTAAGTCTCAAGGAGTGGGGATAATACTAACTGGAATGGGTGAAGATGGTGCAAAAAAACTATTAGCCATGAAAGAGGCTGGAGCATTAACTTATGCACAATCTGAAAAGTCATGTGTAGTATATGGGATGCCAAGAAAAGCTGTTGAATTAGGGGCTGTAAAACACTCTATGGATCTAATTCAGTTAGCTCATATGATAAATGACTTGAGATAATTTATGTTTACGCTAAAAGATTCAAAATCTATCATTAAAAGAGAGTATGGTAAAAATCTATCAGCTTTAATGGTTGTTGATTCAAATGAAAATGTGCAGGAGTATGTAGATTTTTTTACGACTTTATTTAAAAATATATTTATTTGTGAAAATTATGATAGTGGAGAGTATTTTTGGCAGCATGCTACTAAAAAATATGATTTAGTTATAGTACATATAAACAAAGAGAAAAATAGAGCAAATGATTTAATAAGTAGAATAAGAGAAGAGAATGAACATATATATAGTTGTTTTTAGTAGTGATTCTGAATTTTCTGTATATCATGAAAGTGAACATTGCTTTTGTGCAGATGCTATCTTACCATACCCTTTTGATGAGGAGTTTTCTTATAAATATCTATATAGATTGTTAAAAAGAATCTC
>JAFGVR010000109.1 GCA_016937915.1 Campylobacterales bacterium
AACTTGATAAAAGTGTAGATATCCTTATTGTTTGTGCAAAATTATTTGATGAAGATGGATGCAAAGAGGCATTAGAGAAGTTTAAAAATCTTCAGTTGATTTATATAGAGGGTGGTGATGATAAATTTCAATGTCATCATGAGAGGTTTCATCTAATATCTCAGCCTATGACAGGTTCATCTTTATTTAATACCTTGATAAAGTTTATAGAAAACTCTAGTGAAGTGACAAAAAAAATAGTTAAATCTAAAACTAGCTTATATAATGGGAATATTTTAGTAGCTGAGGATAATATAACAAACCAGATGTTAATAGAGGTTATGTTGAGTGATAGAGGGCTTGATTTTAAAATAGTTAATAATGGTCAAGAAGCAGTAGATGAAGCATTTTTGAACCATTATGATATCATTTTTATGGATATAAATATGCCAATACTTGATGGTGTTAGTGCTACAAAAGAGTTACGCAAAAGAGGGTATGATAAAACTATAATCTCATTATCTGCAAATGTTATCGATTCTGATGTTAAAAGCTATAAAGAAGCGGGTGTTGATGATTCACTGGCTAAGCCAATCATCCCAAAAGAGTTAGATGATATTTTGGCTAGATATCTAAAATTAAATGAATCTAGTGTTGAGGTAAATTTAAAATTTGATAGTGTTGATGTAGAAAAACTCTCAAAGGCTTTGTCTATAGATAATAAAATGATCATTATGAAACTTCTTCAAAGTTTTGCTAAATCATCAAATACTATTTTAGAAAAATTAGAAAGTATAGATTTAGATGCTGATATTTTACACAATATAAAAGGGATATCTGGAAATTTAAGATTTGAAAACCTTTATAAAATGTCACAAGAGTTTGAATCACAAGTTAGTGAGTGGAAAGATGATGAGCATAAAAAAAATAAAGAGATGATAGTTCAGCATTTAAATCATCTTATAAAAAGTATAAACTCACTCAATAAAGAGTGAGTTTGTACCTTTTTTATTGTTAATTCCATTTTGTAGTTTTTTATATATAGTTGATATACTACTAGTACTATCACTAACTCTTAGTGCAACTGGTGAGAAGCTTATTGTCTTACTTAACTCTTTATCTTTAAAAAATGTCTGGGAGATATTTTTTATAAGATCTTGAATTACATTGTTGTTATAATCTTTTAACAGTATTCCAAAACTAGCACCATATAATCTGGAGAGTATAGTTTTTGATGGGACATTTGATGATATTATTTTTGAAAATATCTTAATTATCGTATTTGCTTTTTCAAATCCATATAATTGATTTATTTTATCAAAATTATCTATTTTGATATATATAATCCAAAATTTTTTATCACTAGAGAGATGGTTTTTTATCTGTGCATCAAAATAAAATATATTGTGTAGTTTAGTTAAATGATCAGTTATACTAAGTTGAGCTAGTTTAGTTTGCTTTTGTTTTATCTCATTTAGGTAAGATAAAGTTTGTAGATGGGTCTTGACTCTTACTTTTAGTTCTATCCCGTTAAATGGTTTACTTATATAATCAACTCCACCAACTTCAAATGCACGAGAGATAAATTTTATATCTGTTTGAGCTGTTAAAAAAACTATAGGTATATCTTTTGTTCTTTTATCCTCTTTTAACATTTTACAAACCTCAAAACCATCAACTTTTGGCATATTGATATCAAGGAGGATTAGTGTAATATCTTTTTTTAAGATCATCTCCATAGCTGCTTGTGCATTTAGTGCAAAAGAGAGTTTGTAGCCATCCTCTTTAAGATATGCTGCAGCTAACTCTATATTTAATTGTTCATCATCAACTATAAGGATATTAAAATTACTATTTGTTTGCATATAAAACCTTTATGATTCTAAAACATAATTGATAGAATATCTCATATCATCATCAATATTATCCATAGATTTTAGCATCCATCGTAGATAAGATGGATCGCTTGAGGCTACCTCTTTTAATGTTTTTCCTTTATATTTGCCAAATTTAAAGCTCTCTATGAGTATAGGTTCATTTGTCAAATCCACCATCTTCTCAACAGGATTTATATCTGGAAATCTATCTTCTATAGCACTTCTGAGTTTTGATAAAAAAAGTTTTAGTGTTAGCACATCACCTATGGCATCGTGAGCTTTAACTTCAATGCCAAGTTTATCTGCTTCTTTTTTTTCATCTTTATATAGACCCATTTTATATCTAAAATATTGTAGTCTATGAGCTTCTTCATCGGCAAATATGTGTTTAGCTACCCTTAGGGTATCTATCACTTTCATATTTATATCAAAACCCTCTTTTTTTAGCATCTCAAGATCAAATGGAGCGTTGTGTATAATCATATAATTTTCACTATTGTTTAACTCTTCTAATTTTTTATATGCAACACTCTCTTGGCATGATGGTTTGTTTTCTATCATATCTGGGGTTATGTTATGCACTTCCATAGCTTGATACTTTATAGGAATTGCACTAGAACAAAACTCATTATACACCTCTATACCACCTCCACCTAAAACCATAAACCCAAGTTGTATAACTCTATCTTCTTCTGAAGTACCAGTAGTTTCAGTATCTAGTAATATATATTTAGCCAAAAAATGCCCTTTTTCTAATTTTAGTTATATGATTATATATAAGTAACTATGTGAAAATGATAAAATTTTATGATATTATCCATAAATGGAGATTAGATGAAAATTTATAAGATAGAAGCAGATAAAGAAAAAATAGTTCTAAATAAGCCACTTGTTAGTGTACGAGGGAAGGTTGAGCAGCTAGAGTTTGTAAGGGTTAAAGTTACTATAGATAATGGTTCTTTTACAGTTGGTGAAAGTGTAGCTATAGATGGTTATCATGTTGATTCTCTTTTAAAAAAGATATTGGAGGTAAAAGATATATTTGTATCAAAAGAGTTAGAAGAAGCGATAGCACTTTTACATACTAAAGATGAACTTTCAAATAGTGTAAAAGCATCATTTGATATGGCATTTGTTATATTATTGGCTCAAAGTAGATCACAAAAACTTTTTGAGTATTTGGGTTTACAAAATCCTAAATTGATGCAAACATCTGTAACTATAAACCTAGATACTAGAAGTAAGATGTTACAAGATATCAAAGATGCAGTCGCTAAGAAGATTTTTATATTAAAGCTAAAACTTGATTTGGATATACCAAAATGTGTAGAAGTTATAAAAAATAGTTATAAACTTTTTCCAAACACTATGTTAATAGCAGATCCTGAACATTCATGGAGTAAAAAAGATAGTATCGACTTTATACAATTGATTAGAAATAGCGGTATTGAGTTTATTCAGCAACCTATAAATCCAAACAATTTAGAGGAGTTAAAAGAGATAACATCTTATTCACAATTTCCTATAGCTACTGATGGTACTGTAAAAAGTGTAGATGATTTAAAAGCTATAAAGGATGCTAAAAGTGCTGATTTTGTTGTCTTAAAACTTATAGAGTGCGGAGGGGTTACAAAAATTGTAGAGATATTAGAGTTTATGCGTAAGAACTCCATAAAATGTATATTGGGTTCATTTTTTGAAAGCCCTTTTTCTATAAATACAGCTTTGCATGTAGCTATGGCTTATGGTGATGTTATCAAGTATATAGAGCTAGACAGCCCTCTTTTTTATGAAGAGCTATCTGATGAGTTGGAGTTTGAATACAATGGTTCTAGAATTAGTTATAAGTTTTAAAACTTATAACTCTCTTTTTTAAACACTGTAAATTTAGTAGCTACATCTTCATCTTTAAGCCCTAGTTTTTCTAGAGCTTTAGGTGCTACAAGGTACCATCCTAGAGTTACATCTACTATATCACTTGTTTGAATTTTGAAGTCATACTTGATACTTCTTTTTTCGTTTGCAGTTATCATTGTATTTTTAATAACTTTATCAGCTACCCATGGCATAGCAGGTTTGCCATCTTTTCCTAAAACTCTTACAAATAGTTTTGGTTCCATAGCTATAGTTTTATCACCCCTTTTGATATTTACTTTTAAAACACCAGTTCTTAGCGGATGCAAAAGTAGTGAATGTGATGTTTGATTGTCTATATTTACTATGAAATTATCTATTTGGCGAAGTAGAGAGATATTTACATATTTACTTAGCATATCAGAATGGGAATGGCTACCTGCAAATCCGTGAAATGTATGTTGTTTTGTTTCATAAAGATTTGAGACAGTTCCATCTACCTTTGGCATGTGGCAACTTACGCAGTTAGCACCATCTAGTTCATTATCTATATTTGTTGAACAAACATTTAGGTTGTGTTTATTCATTTTATGTGAATGGCAACCGATGCAAACATTACCATTTTTCATATGCTCATTACCTTCAGATATGATGCCATGATATGGTGAATCTATATGTTGTTTTAGATTTCCAAAATATTTTTTTTCATCTTTTGAGATGATGTTAGTGTTTGATTGTTTATGAAGCTCAATACTCTCGATGCGGTGACAATACGCACAACTAATCCCCTCTTGGTGAGTTTGGTTATCAGCTTGTGGCATAACTTTTCCATCTTTTGTTAGCATCTTATCAAGATCATTTGCTGCAGGTGTATGGCATTTGCCACATGCGTATCTCTGGGTTTTTGTTTGTTCTTTTTGCAGTTCCCAAACAGATCTATGGATAGGATCTTTTTGTATAGTTGAATTTCCATGCATAGAAGATAAGAACTCTTCATATATCTTTGGATGGCACTCTTTACAATCACTACTTGGTGCAAACTGGTGAGCTTTGTCATTCGCAAAAAGCGATATACACAGTGAGATAAGTAATATTATCTTAGTCATAATTTAGCCTTTAATA
>JAFGVR010000110.1 GCA_016937915.1 Campylobacterales bacterium
CACCAGCTTCGATGATAAAGTTTCTCATAGCAAAGTTTGGAGCCTCATCGCCACTTAGTAGCATCTTCATACTCACACCTTTACCAGCGTTTTGCTTTTGTGCATCTACTTCAGATATATTTTTATGTATGTACATTTTAATTCCTTTTTTGTAAATTATACTCTAAAAACAGCCTATTTTATTGAATGAAGTAGCAGTTAAAAATATATAATCTTTTCCAGTAAGGGTTACTCTAAACTTTTTTTGTTGCAGATATTTTTTGCAAAACATAGCATCTTGATACAAAAGTCCCATCTCAGAGTAGGGGTAGTTTTTTACTCTAGCCCCATAGATGTTCTCGCCATCTATCCATCTACAGTTTGGAAACCCAAGTATAACTGCACCATCAGGTTTTAGATAGTTTTGGATTATTGACATAAAAAGAGGTTTGAAGTTTAGGTTTGAGCTTTGGAGTGTACCTATGGAGATGATGAGATCAAACTTACCAAGTTCTAGAGTATCAAGCTCATTTATATCGTGTTGATACAAAGTTACATTTTCCCCTCTAAACTTCTCTTTTGCTACCTTGATAGCAGACTCACAATAATCAACTCCCACAAGCTCCATATCTTCAAAATCACCAAGCATCATCTTTATAGCATCAAACTCATCACCACTGTTGATGCCAAGGTTTAAAACCCTTTTTCTGTTGTTTATATTTACATTTTTCAAAGCTTGTGTGTAGTGATAGATAAAACTTGCATCTTCAAGTTTATGTATCTCTGAGAAGATAGACTCTACGCCGTATTTTTCCTCTTTTGAAGCATCTGCTGAGTGAAAAGAGTCAGATGATAGTTTTTCAAATCTCATGGTTATAGTGGCATCTTTTGATTTTTTTGGAGTTAGCATCTTTACATAAAGTATCTGTGCTAAATCGACCCAGTTTTTATATCCTCTGTATATAAACTCCTCACTATTTAGTAACACTTTATTGCCTGAGTATGTAGATGTAGCTGCATCAGGGTCTAAAACCTCAAACTCTACGACACCTTTTGCATCTAGATTATCTAATTTCTCTTTTAAAATGTTTATTATCTCAAACATAGATTGTGTTGTAAATCTCATCTTTATCCTAATTCTTTATCTAGCACAACTATAGGGTAAAAAAATAAATAGTAACCAATTTCGTAACTAAAAAACTACTAAAGGAAAATAATTTTCCTTTAAGAGATATTTATATATCATTTCAAAATAATAATTATAAGGAGCCTTATGAAAACTTTAGTTAGCTTAAGTATAGCGGCAACAATAGCGGTATCTGCAAATGCGGATTTGATAAAAGATGCAAAAGATGCGGGGTTAGTAGCTATCCCATCAAGTATAACAGCTCAAATGGAGTTAGTAGATAACAAAGAAAACCCAATGACAGAGGCAAAAATTGAGCTTGGTAAAAAGCTTTATTTTGATCCTAGACTTTCAAAAAGTTCACTTATCAGTTGTAACACTTGTCACAACTTAGCACTTGGCGGAACTGATGGTGTAAGTGCTGCAATTGGTCACAAATGGACTGCAAACCCACACCACCTAAACTCACCAACTGTTTATAATGCGATGCTTGCATCTAGTCAGTTTTGGGATGGTAGAGATCCACATGTAGAGGCTCAAGCTCAAGGTCCTATCCAAGCTGGTCCAGAGATGGCTGCTCCAAAAGAGCTAGTAGAGGAGAGAATCAACTCTATCCCTGCTTATGTAAGTGAGTTTAAAGCTGCTTATGGTGAGATGGATAAAGTTAGCTTTAAAATGGTAGCTGATACTATCGCTACATTTGAGAGAACTCTTATAACTCCATCAAGATTTGATGCTTTCTTAGAGGGTGATAAAAATGCACTTAATAAAGATGAAAAAGAGGGTTTAAAAACTTTCATAGACAAAGGTTGTGTAACTTGTCACAACGGTGTAGCTATCGGTGGAACTATGCAACCGTTCCAAGTAGCAAATAAATATAAATTTGCTGATGTAGGTGATTTTAAAGGTGATGCAAACGGTATGGTTAAAACTCCAACTCTAAGAAATATCGAAGAGACTGCACCGTACTTTCACAATGGTAAAATCTGGACTTTAAACGAAGCTGTAAAAGAGATGGGTTCTACTCAACTTGGAATCAAAATCAATGATAAAGAAGCTGAGAAAATCTCAACATTCTTAAGAAGTTTAACTGGTACAAAACCTGAGATAACTTATCCACAACTTCCAGCAAGTACTCCAAATACTCCAAAACCTTCTGCAAACTAATTTTACATATAGGCTATAGGCCTATATGTTTTTATATACTTAATTTTAAGACTTTAAGTTTTCAAACAACTTTCCAAGATACAATAGAGTAAAACTATTCATTTTTAAATTTTTTTTGTAGGATATTATTTTATGGGTACTATTATAGAAGAATCGGAATTATTTAATTTTGCTAAAAAATTGCAAATTTTATATGTTGAAGATGAAGAGGAAACAAGAGCTATTACCGCAGAGATTTTTAAAAATATTTTCGGTACTGTTATTGAAGCTAAAAATGGTATAGATGGTATAGAAAAGTTTGATGATTCAATAGATCTAATTATTACAGATATAAATATGCCATATATGAATGGTATATTTATGTTAAGAACTATAAAAACAAGAACACCGTCTGTATCCTCTATGATAATATCAGCACATAGTGAAATCTCTCATTTTACAGATACTATAGATATAGGGATAGATGGATATCTTATAAAACCTATAAAAACACAAATCTTAAAAACAACGATAAAACGGGTAGTAGAAAAGATATTTTTAAAAAAAGAGTTAGAAAATTATAAAAAAGAGTTAGAAAAAAAAGTTAAACAACAGATAGATGAGTTAAATCTAAAAGATGAGATACTTATGCGTCAATCAAGATTAGCGATAATGGGTGAACTTATAGATATAATCGCTCATCAATGGAAACAGCCTTTAAATGTGATATCTGCAAGGACACAATTTTTAGAGTTTAAAACTACAGATGGTAAAAATATATCTATAAAAGATGTAGATGAGTGTAGTATAGATGTAGCTTATCAGGTTAAACATCTGGTTGATACTATTGATGATTTTAGGAGATTTTTAAGACCAAAGCTTGGTATAGAGTC
>JAFGVR010000111.1 GCA_016937915.1 Campylobacterales bacterium
GGAGAAAAAATGAAAACAATCGCAAAAATAGCTTTAGCTACAACTTTAGTTTTAGGTTTAGGTGCTACTTCTTTAAGTGCAGATTCTACTAAAGGTCAAAAACTTTTCATGAAAAAATTAAAAGATGCTTGTGGTATATCTGGTGCTGCTATGGCTGGTAAACATACTCAAGCTGAGTGGGATGCTGTTAAAGATGATATGGCTACTGAGATTAAAAAAATCTGTCCAAGTGTAGATGATGATGCATTAAAAGATAAATATTTAGAGCATTACTATGACTTTTTCCGTAACTATGCAAGTGATAGCGGGAATGTTCCTTCTTGCTAATTAGGGCTTGATATACTTAGGCTTTTGCCTAAGTTTATTTAAATGGCTATTATAAAATTTGAACTTGGCTCAGATATATCTACCTTTGAGTGTTTAAATGACAACCTCATTTTCTTATCAACAAAACAAAATAGTGTACAACTTTTATCTGCTTTAGATTTTACAACTTTACAAAACATAACTCATCAGCATATAGATCAAGATGCTAAATTATTTACTACTAGTATAGATGCGAAACTTTTAGCATTTGCAAATAATAAAAAAGTATATATATTATCAACACAAAATTTAAAGATACTAAATAGCGTAGAGATAGGGGAAGATATATTAGGTATATCTTTTAATAATAGTTCAACTTATATATTTGTTACTTTGTCTAATGGGGAGATTTTGCAGTACAGATATAATGCAAGAACTCTATTATCTAGATATTGTACATATTCAAAAATAAATCACTTATCTATAAATAGTACAAAACTATTGTCTGTTGGTAAAAATATATCTTTATTTGATACTTTTACCCATCAAAAATCCAATATAGTGATAGATTCAAAATCATCTATAAGTTATGGTTTATTTTTAGATCAAGATAGCATCTGTCTTGGGGATAACAGCGGTTATCTTTATTTTTTTTCATTAAAAAATCATAAAATAACTAAAAAAATATCTACACAGTTTAAAAAGATTACTCAGATTTTAAAGATGCAAAATTCTCGTTATATCATGGTAGCAGGTGATGATGATTTTACAATTCTTATAGATACAAAGGTACAAAAAATTATCTCTTATAAGTATTTGCAGTTTGAAAAAAAGATATTATCAATACAAAAGTTTGAGATAAACAAACTTATTGTTTTATTTGATAATAATATTGCAAAAATTGTAGAACTATCAAATCCTACAGAACTTCAATTTTTGATATATGAAAATAAGATAGAAGAAGCATATAAATTTGTAGAAAAAAATGTTATGTTAGAAGATACTTTAGAGCATAAGATGTTAGAACAGATTTATAAGAGTGCTTATAGGGAGGCTACTTTATCTCTTATAAATAAAAATAGATTTTTAGCTAGAAAGATGTTAGAAAATTTTTTAAATATAAAATCAAAGAAAGATGAGATAGATAAACTTTTTAAAGCGTATGAAAATTATGAATATCTAAAAGAGTTATATCATGATAAAAAAATATCACTTTGTTATGCCTTGATAGATAAATATCCACCTCTAAAGATGACTTCACAATATAAGAGATTAGAGGAAAGATATAAACAAGCTTTGTTAAATGCTCAGTTTTATATAAGTTCAAAAAAACTAGAAGAAGCAAAAGAGGTATTACAAGATTATCTTATAATCAATTCAAAAAGAAATGTTGTAAAGATGCTTTTAAATTCAAATAGATTAAAAGGGGTAAACAGCATAGATAATTTTAATATTCTAAATAAAACTATCTCAAAACTTGATATCTCTATGTTAAAACTTCATAAAGCATATAGTAGCGGTAATTTTAAACTTTGTTATGAAATTTTAGATTCAAATAAAAATCTTCATGATCTTGAGTTATCTACAATATTGACAAAACATTATAATAATATGATATATAGATGCGATGAATATGCTTTAAAAGGTGATATCCAAAATCTTAAAAAAGAGCTTGGAGATTTTATACATATATCAACTAGAAGAGATAAAATAGGTTCTTTGTTGAGGGTAGCTTTTCATGTTAAAATAAAACAATTGATAAGTTATAAAACGATTAAACAAGCTGAAAATATGATATATTCTTATTTAGATATATTTGGTATAGATAGTGAGATAGTTGTTATAATGAAAAAATATGAACTATTTACTAACTCAAAATTAGCTATTAGTGAAGAACAAAATACTCAGAAATTTAAAGATTTCTGGTATTTTAGTGGTTATTTTACATAAAAATTATATTAGTTTTTTAAAATTTTTAAGTGTAAAAAGTTTTAACCCATCCCCTTTGAGAGATTTTAACTCACTTGAAAATCCAGCTTTAGCTACTATGACAAACATATCTGCATCTATCTTTGCATCTGCACACATATTTTGTAGTTTTGTAAGCTCACTTTTTTTGATTTTAGCGTTTGTGTATTTTGTAACACCAACTATAGTTTTTCCAGATGCTGTTTTTGCATAGATATCTATCTCGATATCTTTATTCCAAAAACTCCCTATCTCTGTTATCTCATCATCTTTGAAGTTTAATTTTAAAAGCTCGTAAGATAGCTCTTTAAAGATAGCATCTCCAAATCCAGCTTTGTTGTTTTCATACCTTTTTTTAAACTCACTAAAATCACCATCTTTTATCCCTTTAAATATCGGTGATACAAATCCAAACCAAAATCTTAAAAATGGGGAGTTAAATATAAGCTTATCACTTGGTCTGTTGTCATCTATCCAGCTAGTAGATTTTTGTTTTGGTTTCTCTCTTCTTATGATTTTAAGTTCCACAAGCTCATCTACTGCATCTAAACCATCTTTTTCATTGACTCTAGCTCGCTTAAATGCAGAGTGCATCCTACCATCACCCATAGCTATACCTGTAAGTATAGAGTGAAGCAGAGGTCTGCTAGATGTTAGAGCACTTATCTCTTCATGATGCTCCTCATACCTCTCTAGTATCTCATACTCTATCTGCTCATCTATCTCTAGATAATATTCCACATCAAAATCTTCTCCACCAAACACAACAAATCTCTCAAAAATCGCTTCCATGTTTTCATCTGGATTTTGTTTATAAAATGTTTGGAACTGCTCTAGTATATTATTATTTTTTTTCATCCCAGCATTATAACTTAAGTGTGTAGTTTTGGATACCACAGCCAACACTTAATTAAATAAAAATGTTAAATAATCTCTTCATAATTTTATTATTGTAAAATAAAAATTATCTTTTTATGAGGGTTTGCGTTGCTTAATCTTAAATCATTTCTAAAGCTCTTACAAGAGTCTTTTCGTGATCTGATGCCAATTATATTGGTTATCGTTTTCTTTCAACTTGCCATTATACAAACTATACCTGAGAACTGGTTATCTACCTCTATTGGTCTAGCTATTGTTGGTGTAGGTCTTGCTGTATTTTTACTTGGTCTTGAGGTTGGGATATTTCCTGTTGGTGAGAAGTTAGCATCTGATTTCGCTCATCATGGTTCTACTATCTGGATACTTATTTTTGGTTTTATGGTTGGGTTTGGTACCACCATCGCTGAACCTGCACTTTTGGTTATAGCGGACAAAGCGGCAAGTATCAGTTGTGGGCGTATAGATGCACTTACACTTAGGCTTGTTGTGGCTTTATCTGTTGGGTTTGCCATAGTTTTAGGTGTTTGGCGTATCATAAAAGGGCATCCTATCCACTACTACATCATAGCTGGATATATCCTAGTAGTGGCATCTACTACACTCTCTCCACATGAGATAGTTGGACTTGCATTTGACCTTGGTGGTGTTACCACTTCAACTGTTACAGTACCTTTAGTTGCAGCTTTGGGGATAGGTCTTGCATCTACTATAAAGGGTAGAAACCCTGTTTTAGATGGGTTTGGACTTATCGCTTTTGCATCTCTTACCCCTATGATATTTGTTCAGTTTTATGGCATATTTGTGTATCAGTTTGTAGATGTAGCATCTATCGCAGCTGCACCTATTCCACTTATAGCTGAGAGTTGCGAAGTAGCTACTACAAATTTTGATATATTGACTTTAATCAAGGGGTTATTTAGTGTTTTGATGGATGTAGCACCTATTTTGGCTGTTATATTTTTCTTCCAATATGTAATCCTTAAAAAGCCAATTCATAATCTAAAAAATGTACTTGTTGGTTTTGGTTTGGTAGTTATTGGTCTTGATGCTTTCATCATCGGTCTTGAGATGGGACTTTTCTCTTTAGGTGAGACTATGGCTCTTCAACTTACTCAAAACGATAGTAACATCATCATCTACTCATTTGCATTTGCTATTGGTTTTTCTACCACTATGGCTGAGCCTTCGCTAACTGCAATTGCAAAAAAAGCAAAAGAGATAAGTGATGGGAAGATAAATGATTTTGTTTTAAAAGCTTTTGTTGCTGTCGGGGTAGCAGTTGGTATCTCTTTGGGAGCTTATAGGATAGTAAATGGTGGTGATATAGTTTACTTTATCTCTACTGGGTATATATTTGTTGTAGCTTTAACTTTTATCGCTCCAAAGTACATTATTCCTATAGCTTATGATAGTGGTGGGGTTACAACTTCAACTGTTACAGTTCCACTAGTTGCAGCACTTGGTCTTGGTCTTGCTACAAACATCCCTGGGCGTGACCCACTGATAGATGGTTTTGGACTTATCGCTTTTGCTTCACTTTTTCCTATGCTTACTGTTATGGCTTATGGTGTTATCACTGAGAAGATGGGTGTTAAAGGGGAGATGGAGAAAGAGGCTATACATCTTGATGAGCTTCAACACGCACTTGAACATGTTGAAAACATGGGGCTATCAACTGTAAATGTAGCTGGAACAGATAAACGCCACTCATATAAAATGCAATTCTCTGCTGTTCATGTGATAGTTCCTAAAGAGAGTGAAGAGAAAGCTCTTTTAGCAGCTAGAGATGCTGGAGCACATGGAGTTACTATCATGTCAGCTCATGGCATGGGGTTAGATGAGATGAAAAACTTTTATAACAGACTTCACTCAGATGCAACAGACTCAAATCTAATGTTTATAACACCTACAAAAAATGTAGATAGGATAGTTAGAAAAATAGTTAAAGAGTTAGATATAACTGGTGAGGGTGAGGGGATCTCTTATGCATACCCTATCACACACCTAAAAGGGTTAACACTTAACATAGCAGATATATGATAGGCTCATCAACATCTTCTAAACAGCTAGGAGTTATCTTAACAAATGCAAATAAAGCATTAAGTGAAGCACTAAAGAGTGCTTCACCAAAAGAGTTAGAGAGTCTCTCAAAAGGGGGTGATCTAAAATCACTCCTAAATTCACTTCTAAAACAAAGCACAACTTCATCTCACAGTGTATTGCTAGAACTTGTAAAAAACAATCCAACACTTAAAAATCTAGGAAGTGTTACAGATACTTTAAAAGATCTCTTAAACTCACTAAAATCAGACAAACCAGAGATGCCCATAGAGAAAAGTTTAAAAAATTTTTTGCTTGATATAAAAGATATAAAAGGGTTGGATGTAAAAGATAAACTAAATAACTCAGGGATTTTTTTAGAAAATAAACTTAAAAACTCTTCAGAGAAAAATATAAAAGAGATAATCACAAATGATCTAAAAGCTATAGTTTTAAAAGCTAGTGAGGAGCTATCAAAAGGATCACATCCAAACCAAAATGAGATATTAAAACA
>JAFGVR010000112.1 GCA_016937915.1 Campylobacterales bacterium
ATTATTCAATATGCATGCATAACCTGTTTCTGGTTCTATACTGATTATGATTTCCGTATCTGACGTACTTCCACTACATGTACCTTCACATAGACTTATTGTACAATTATTAGTCAAAAGTTTATGCCATCCAGAACTTGCATTTTCATACGGCTTATTTTGATTCATAGAGTTAAAAGGTCTTCCCAAATGATCAAAATATATGTGATATACATTAGACCTGCATCCTCCACCGAACAATATGCTATCTATCCCGTATGCTTCACCTATATTCATTTTTTTATTAGCCCTGCCTTGAGAATCATCCGTATCTAATATACCAGAATATCCACCGCTTAAATACCTGCTGTTATTAATAGGATCTAAAGCTAATTCAGATAAATTAGGCTTAGAGTCATAACCACTTCCGTTATTCTTGTCAGAAAAAATCGAATAAGCTATTTTTGAATTCGTAGAATCTGAAGTTCCAAAGACTATATGCCATCTATCCCTATACCATTCATTATTGAAAGCATAATATTGATCATCAACCATTGCAAGATGCTGAGTATATCTTATATGCGACAATAATTGTGTTGCTACCTCTTCTAATTTATTAGATTCAACTCTTGGAATAATCGTGGCTGACAATATCCCTATTGCAACTATTACAAAAACTAATTCCAGTATTGTGAAGGCTTTAGTGCGTAATGAATTTTTAAGTATTTTTTTCATGAAAAACCTATATACGATTAATATCAGGTAATTAGTATAACAAAAAAAGCAGGTATTTAAAATAAGGAAAAATAAAGTAGCCCAAGGAATTTATTCCTTGGGTAAAAGAATATTAATATATTATATCTCTTCTGCCATTTGAACATCGTAAAGGATATCATCCATTGGGTGACGATACATTGGCATAGCAAGTCTTTTCTCATCAAGTACATGACCGATGAAACCGATTGAACGACCAACAATAAAGAATGCGTTTAGAGTACCACTAGAGATAAATTCGTTGATCTCCTCTTCGCTGTAACCTAATGCTCTCCACATATCAACCATTAAAATACCGATAGTACCATCAACATTTAAAATTAGGTTCTCTTTTTTACTTGTAGTTAGAGCTTCAACAGTTCTAGCATAGTCAAGTAACGGTGTTGCAGGGAAAAACTCTGCTGCATAATCCATTAAACCTTTAACACGAAGATCTGGGTTTTTAAGAGATTTGATACGGTGACCAATACCTGGGATTGGAATACCTAATTTTTTCATGTGATTCAAGAACTCTGCTGGTGTCATATTGTTATCATCAGCATATTTGAAATGTTCAGCAGCACCATCAATAGCACCACCAAATCTTGGACCAATTGTTAAAAGACCAGTAACTAATGACTCAACAACACTTTTACCTGCTCTTGCAGTTACTTTAGCATTGTGAGCACCTGAAACCGCTGGACCGTGATCTGCAACAGTTTTAACTACAGTTTCAATAAAATCTGTAGCCCATTTTGGATACTGTTTTTTGAACCAAAGAAGTGATATAACATCTCCGATACCTTTACCAGTACTTGGTAATGCAACTGAAGAGATTGGGAAACCTGCATAAGTAGCTTCATCACCTCTATCATCAGAGATTGTACAAATAAATTGTTTACTTCTTCTTACTTTTGGACATACATTCATCTCTGGTTCAGCTATTGGAGCTATATTTAATGATTCATATACTCTTTTGATAGTAGCTGGAAGATCATTAAATGATGCAGGTACATGGATACCAGCTTCAGCCATAGCTTTATTTTTAGCATCAGCAGTTTCTCTCTCAGCATTTGCAGAAGCTCCAGCGTGACCAAACTGAACACCAGCAGAGTAATGCTTAGCGATAGTACCTATACACCAACCAATTACTGGCTTAGTGATTCTACCATCTTTGATAGCTTCGATAACTTTATACTCTTCGATACCACCAACTTCACCTAGTAAAAGCATATATTTTACATCTGGATTCTCTTGCATACGAAGTAGGTTATCGATAAATACCGAACCAACAAATCTATCACCACCAATAGCTACACCCTCAGCGATACCATCAGCATTGATAGAGATAATGTTTGAAAGTTCGTTAAATAAACCACCAGAACGAGTAACAAGACCACAAGAACCACATCTATGTAGTTTTGAGTTAACTATGTTCTCAATTGTACCACCAACATTTGCGATTTTAAATGCACCTGGAGCTATACCACCAACAGTAGCAGGACCAATTACTATAACACCAGCATCTCTTGCAGTTTGATTCATTTTTCTTGCAAGTCTCTCAGGGATACCCTCAGCTGTAATCATGATACAACTAAATCCACCCAACTCTAGAGCTTCCATAGTTACATCATAAGCAGTTCTAAAAGATGCAAAGTTTAATAAAACATCAGCCTGTGGCTGTGCAGCTTTTGCTTCAGCAGTAGTTTTATAAAGTGGAATCATGATCTCATCTGGACCCCAAAAGAATTTTTGGAACTTTGCATCAGCAGTAGGTGCAACGATAGCTGCAACTGATGGAGTTTTTCTTTTAATTGTGTAATCATAATCTAGCATTCTTTGGATTGCACTTGCATTGTTGTTCCAAAAAATTGCTTGTGTATCTTTAGTAAATAATTGTGCCATTTTTTCTCCTTATCCCTCTACTGCCATTCTTACGATGTCAGTAACATGTGTTTCTGGACCATATACATCTATCCATAGACCTAATCTCTGCGCAGCCTCTTTAATATCTTTTAAACCTTTTTCATAGTTTGGTCCACCACGGCGAACATAGATTTTGATACCTACTTCTTTCATCTTATCAGCATAGTTTTCAAATGCTTGGATGATACCTGTAAATGTTGCAGCAACATCTGTAAAGTTAGCAATTGCTCCACCAATGATAAGAACTTTATCTCTACCTTTTGCATCTTTTTCTCTTGTCATAAGATCTAAGATAGTCTCTGCATAGAATTTAGTTTCACCAGTAGTTGGACCACCAGAATACTCACCATAGTTAGCAAGATCCTCTATTCCAGCTAAATCAGCGATAGTATCTGCATAAACAACAGATGCACCACCACCAGCAACCATAGTCCAGATTCTAGCTTCAGGTTTTAAAAGTGTAAGTTTTAAAGATGCACCAGTTTTTGAGTCAGCTTCTTCGATAGCTAAAACTTCTGGAGATTTCTCTTCCATACCAAATGCAGTTGGATATTCAACATCGCCCCATGCTTCAGTCATCATAAATCCAGCAGTATCATCTAATTTAGCAACCATATCTAAAAGCTCGATTTTGTTACCTTGCATAACAAATGGGTTAATTTCAAGGTATGCGAAGTTTAGTTCACGGTAAGCTCTAAAGAAACCAATAGCAAATTCAGCAAAAGCAGCTTTATCTTTTTCAGCTACATCAGCAGGTACATTAGCACGAATCTTCTCAGCTATCTCTTCTTCAGTTGCAGTGATAGGAAATGCTACTTCTGTAACTTTTTCATCCCAACCCTCTTCAACTTCCATACCACCTTCAGCAGACATGTAAAGTACATCATCATCACCTACACATGTAGCAGATATATAATATTCTTCCTCTTGAGTGTGTGGAGTGAACGGCTCAACTACGAAATGAGTTAAAAAGTCAACAGATGGATTTCCAGTTGGTGTATCACCATCAAATGAGAAGAATACTTCTTGTTTAGAAGAAGATTTTTCATCAATCCATGAAGCAGCTTTTTCTAAAGACACATCACCTGGTTTAGCATCTCTAAAAAGAACAAGACCATTTTTACCACGCTTACCAAATAACATATCTGGTTTAGCAACTAATGGTTTTTCATTTAACCATGCTTTTTCTTTAGCAGCTTCTCTTAATTCTGCTCCATTCTGAACCATTACAGTTTCATACGAGTATGTGAAACCTGCAAAATACTTATCCCAATGCTTAGCCAAAATTGACTTTGCGTCAAATTCTCTAATCGCTTTTTGAGCCATTGCAACTCCCTATTTTAAAGTTTAGGGGTCATTCTATCATATCTTAAATGAATCAACTATGCTAGATTATAAGTAATATAAAATAGATTTATTTTTTGTTTATTTTTGTAACACTACCACTATATACAACACTGTCTTTGTAACTGATTGTTACATTGAAACTATCATCAGATTCACTATGATATTCATTTAGTATGAAGTTATTACATTTTGATACTTTATAAAACTGTAACCTTTTTGACATCTTCTCATTTGTATCAACACAATTGACATTGTTCTCTTTTAGTTTCTGAGCTAACTCTTTTGCTATATACATATTATATGCAAAATGTTTTTTTGGATCATCTATGAATTTATAAAGTTCTTTATTAAA
>JAFGVR010000113.1 GCA_016937915.1 Campylobacterales bacterium
AAATGAGAGAAATATATCTAAGATTGAATGGGAGATGGTAAAGTGAATATAGTGATATTTGGTACAGGGATAGCTGGTCGTGCGATATATAGAAAGTTCAAAGACATCCATAGGGTTATAAATTTTATAGATAACAACTCTTTACTTGATGGCACTAAGTATGCTGAAGTGGATGTTATATCTGTAGAGAAAGTGATAACAAAAGAGTTTGACAAGATAGCCATAAGTGGTGCGTGGATAGATGAGATGAAAAAACAGCTTTTAGAACTTGGCATCTCTAAAGATAAGATATGGATAGTAGAGGATGATTCACTTGATTTTTCAACTAACAACAGAGTAGATGATACAGATACAATCATAAAAGAGTTCGCAAAACTTATGAGAGAAAATGGCATCTCATACTGCATCGAAGGCTCATCTCTTTTATCTCTTTTAAGGGGTCAAAATCTCTCAGATGTTCCTGATGTTGATGTACTTGTAAAATCTCAAAATGATTTGGAAAAAATCTGGAAACTTTTAAACGAGAACCTTTTTTTAAACCAAAACCAACTCATAAAAGTTTTATATAAAAAAGATAGACCACTTACAAAAAAAGATACCATAGATAAAATCATCATCAAATCAAACTCAAATCCAAGCATAACTGAACCAACAGTGGTAGATATAAATCTAGCAGTTGATATAGGTGATTTTTACATTATGGATTATGAAGCTGATTATTATCTTTACTTTAACAAAGAGTTTGTTGATGGTGAGAACTATTTTAAGTATAAAGATATGGAGTTACTTGTACCATATCAGGCAGAAAAATATGTAGAACTCCTTTATGGAAAAAACTGGAGAGTACCTGCAAAAAAATGGTCATATCTTGATTATGGCAATCTTTTAACAGAAGCTAAGCTTATAGAGATGATGGATAAAAAGTGAAACAGTATATATTTACCCCAGGACCAGTTCCTATGTCAAAAGAGGTTTTAGCCATAGGTGCCAAACAAGTGCCATACTTTAGAAATGAGTTTTTCTCAAATGTGATGTTAGAGTGTAAAAAACTTTTGTTAAAACTCTCAAATGCTCCAAAAGGGAGTGAAGTTATCTTTCTAACATCTTCAGGAACTGGTGCCATGGAGGCTACTGTTAGAAATCTTTTAGATGCATCTAGTAAGCCCATCATCATAAACGGTGGTGGATTTGGGCATAGGTTTGTAGAGATATGTGATAAAAATGACATAACAAACCACCCAGTAAAACTTGATAAAGATGAAAAGATAGACTTTAAAAAACTCTCCCTTTTAGATGCAGACTCATTTATCATCAATGCCCATGAGACAACCATCGGGCGTTTGTATGACCTAAAAAAAACTGGTAAGTTTTGTAAAAAAAATGATCTGCTTCACATAGTAGATGCCATAAGTGCTTTTGTGTGTGATGATATAAATATGAAAAAACAAAACATAGATGCACTTATCATAAGCTCAAACAAAGGTCTAGCACTCCCGCCTGCTCTTGGGATGGTTATACTTAGTCCAAAAGCACTAGAGCATCTAAAAGATACAAAAGAGTTGTATTTTAATTTTAAAGATTATATATCTAACATCCAAAGGGGGCAGACACCTTTTACCCCTGCTATCTCGGTAATACTACAACTTCACTACAGACTAAAAGAGTTAAAAAAAATACCTAAAAAACAAATGTATGCAGATGTGAAAGAGTTGGCTGATTATTTTAGAGACTCTATAAAAAAACTACCTCTAAAACCTTTTGTAGATGAGATGCCAAACGGTATGACTGCACTCACCACTACTGATGGAAAATCAGCATATAAGATAGTTGAAGATTTTGAGAAAAAATACAACATCATCTTAACCCCAAGTGGAGGTGAGCTAAAAGATAAACTCATTCGCATCTCCCACATGGGTGCCATGGATAAAAAGTATATCGATGTTTTGATAGATGCTTTACATGATTACTACGGTGTAAAAAGATGAAAGCCCTCATAATGGCAGCTGGGATAGGTAGCAGGATAAGCAGACACCTAAACAACCAGCCAAAATGTTGTGTAAAGATAGGAAAAGAGGAGCTTATAAGATACACTTTTTCTTTGCTAAACAAAAAAGGGATAACAGATATAGCGATAGTAACTGGGTATAACGATGAGTATATATTTAAAGCTTTAGAGGGGTTTGAGTATAAGAGTTATAAAAACAACTTTTATGATGTGACCAACTCCATAGCATCTACATGGTTTGCACAAGAGTTTTTGGATGCAAACGATGATATGATAGTGATGAACGGTGATGTGTTTGTAGAGGAGAAGATACTCGATATATTACTTCAACCATCAAAATCACCTCTATTTTTGAGTGATAGCACAAGGATAGAGGAAGCTGACTATAAGTTTAAATGGGTTGATGATAAACTTGTAAACTATGGAAAAGAGCTAAGCGATGCACAGACTACAGGTGAGTATGTTGGCATCGCTAAAATCTCTAAAGATGATATATCTTTTATGAAAGATGAGCTAAATAAAATGATCTCAAATCAAAAGCATCACTACTGGTGGGAAGATATTTTTTATAGAAATTGTGAAAACAAGAGTGTATATATCCATGATGTAAAAGGGATATTTTGGGCTGAGGTTGATTATATAGAGGACTATGAGAGGATACAAGAGTATCTAAGGGGTAATAATGGATAAACTAAATAAAAAACTTATAAATATAAAAAAAAGACTCACCAGACTTGAAAAAGATGATAAAAGTTCAAGTGGAGTTTATCAGTATCTACAAGATGAGTTGCATCTCTACCTTGATAGTGAGTATGATACTACCGATGCAGAGAAATTTATCATAGGCTCGTTTTGGAAAAAAGCTTATAAAAAATATAAAGATGGTGGATATATAACAAATGATGAGTATATCTCAAAAGTTAGGTTTGATTATGAGAGAATTATTTTAGAGGACAAACTTGATAGATTTTGTAAGAACTCTAAAAGAGCCTTAGATATAGGGTGTGGAAATGGAAGATACACAAAAGAGTTTGCAAAAAGGTTTGATGCGGTAGTTGGAATAGATCTAAGTAAAAAACAGATAAAACAAAACAAAAAAGATAACAAACAAACAAATATAATATATCTAAATGAAGATTTTATAGAATCAAAAAACAATACTCTTGGAAAGTTTGATTTTATATTTGTGGGTGATATTTTTATGTACACAAACGATAAAGATGTAGAAAAAGTGTTTGCATCCTTAATCAATCTTTTAGATGAAAATGGAATTCTTATAATTAGAGAGAGCAGTATGGATGTGGGTTATGAAAACTATAAATCTAAAAACTATGTAGCTTACTATAGAAATAAAGAGTTTTATAAAAAAGGGATATTTAAAGAGAACTTTTTTAAATCATACAAAAACTGTGGGTATAACCTGTATGATTTAAATAAATATTTTGATGTATTTAAAGATGAGAAGATAAAAATAGAAAATAATCCGATGAAGTTAGATAAAGTGGTTGATAAGTTTATACCTAAAACAACTAGGACAAGTTATTTTTATCTATATAAAGTGTGAATATGAAAAATATAATAATATTTGGTGCAAGTAAATTTGGTGAAAAAGTTTTTAATTATTATCAAAAAGATGCAGATATAAACATACTGTCTTTTTGTGATAATGATGTTAACAAACACTCTACACTTTTATTTGGTAAAAAGATTATATCACCCTCTAAGTTGTTAGAAACAGATTTTGATGAGATAGTGATAGCTAGTTCATACGAAAAAGCTATACAAGAACAGCTTTTTGATATGAAAATCGATAAAGAGAAGATAAAAATATTTCATACAAACTTTGAGGAGATACAACTAAAAAATGAAAACTTGTTGGCAATATCTGAATCGTTAATGTTTGATATTGCACAACTTTTTAATGAGAATAATATCAATTACCACATAGACCACGGTACACTTCTTGGACTTATAAGAGATTCTCAGATACTCCCATGGGATATAGATATAGATTTTGCGATACTCTTTGATGA
>JAFGVR010000114.1 GCA_016937915.1 Campylobacterales bacterium
GTTTTTAGCAGCTTGATCTTTGTAGTAACCTATGAGTGGTTGAGTTTGAGTGTGATAAACTTTTAGTCTATCAATTACTACTTCCTCTTTGTCATCATCTCTTTGAACAAGATCTTCACCAGTCTCATCATCTTTACCCTCAACTTTTGGAGGGTTAAAAACTACATGGTAAGTTCTACCACTTGCTAAGTGAGCACGGCGACCACTCATGCGTTTTACTATCTCGCTATCTGGAACATCTATCTCAATAACAGCATCTATCTGGATACCAGCTTCTGTAACTGCGTCTGCTTGAGCCAAAGTTCTTGGAAAACCATCTAAAAGATAACCATTTTTACAATCATCTTCAGCAATTCTATCTTTAACTAAACCGATGATTATCTCATCTGTTACAAGTTTACCAGCATCCATAGCCTCTTTTGCAAGTTTACCCATTTGAGTTCCAGCTTTGATAGCAGCTCTTAGCATATCACCTGTAGAGATCTGAGGGATGTTAAATTTTTTTGTCAAAAACTGAGCTTGTGTACCTTTTCCAGCACCAGGAGCTCCAAGTAAAATAATTCTCATGTTATGTCCTAAATATTTTAATGTCGTTATTGTAATCAAACAAGGCTAAAATGTAGATAATTTGAAAGTGTAATCTATACTTTATAATATCTTACTATAATTGTGAAAGCTATCTATCAAGTGGAGGTTTATCGTGAATATATCGTCAAATGTAAACTCTATGGTTGCACATAGTTTTAGAGAAAGTACAACTACAAATAACATAGCAAATGTAAATACAGACCGCTTTATACCATCAGATACAGTGATAACAAACGAAGCTAATAGTGTTAAAGCTTATAACCGCTTGGCAGATGATGATGGTTCACAAAGAAGCCAGACTGATTTAAATAAAGAGATTCCAGACCAGATAGTAACAAGTAGTGGCTACTCTGTAAATGCGACAGCAATCAAAACACAAGATGAGATGCTAGGAACACTACTAGATATGGAAGCATAAAAAAACAAAAGGGGTATGAATGAATGATGCAACAGACATAACAACACTAACACTAAGAATGGTCATACTGGTTGTGATAGCTGGTGTGTTTTTCTTTGTGTTAAAAGGTAAAAAAGAGGATAAAAAATAATCCTCTTTTATATATATTTTGGAATTAATTCTTTTATCTTTTGAAAAATAATTTCAAAATCTGTAGAGTAAACTCTAGTTTGAGATATAGAAGTGATAAAATTTGTATCTCTCTCCCACCTTGGAACAAGATGTAAGTGTATATGTTCAGCTATCCCAGCACCTGCTGCTTTTCCTAGATTCATACCTATATTTACAGCTTGAGCGTTAAATCCATCTTTTAGAAGTCTTACACACTTTTGAGCCAAAGCACTCATATGTAACCAAATAGCAGAGTCCAATTCCTCTAATTTATCTGTATGAAAATGGGGAATAATCATAAAATGCCCAGGGGTGTAAGGGTATCTATTCATAACTATAAAACAAAAATCATCCCTATATAAAACATGCAAATCCTCATCATCTTTTTGATGAGAACTTATATGGCAAAAAACACAACCATCCACCTTGGGAGACTTTACATACTCATCTCTCCATGGTGCATATAGTATATTTTTCATTTTATTACTTTTTTGTATTTTTTTCTAAAAGCATACTATCCATTAAGCTAAACATTTTACTACTTTCCTCTTCCATACCAGTAAAATTATCAACTATAGATTTTCTATTTTCTTTATCCATAACTGTTTTAGAGTCTATAAATTTAAGATTATTTTCTGCAAATTTATGGACTGCAGTATGATGGGAATCTAAAGCTTTATAAGCTTTTGTTTTTGCAAAGTTTTCTTTTCCTACACCATTAAACCATTTTCCAGTTTTACAGTTGTGTTTATCTTCAAAAGTGAAAATGCGTTTTTCATGTATCATAGAGCTGTAAGCATGTGATTTAAACATGATATGATCAACTTTAACCAAAGTCATAATAAGCTTATCATTTATATACTTAGCAGATTCAGCTGTTTCGCTTGAATGTTTACCAAATTCAACCAAAGTATGAGAAAACGCTTCAACTTTTTGTGCAGATTGAGTCGCAATATTACTCATAACTTCAGATTGTTCTTGAATGCTATTTGTCTCTTGTTGAAGAGTTGTTACAGTTATAGTTATCTCTTGAGTAGCTTTTTGAGTTCTCTCAGCTAGCTTTCTAACCTCATCAGCAACAACCGCAAATCCACGACCATGCTCACCTGCCCTTGCAGCCTCTATAGCTGCATTTAATGCAAGTAGATTTGTTTGATCAGCTATATCTTTGATAAGATTTACAACAGATGTAATCTCTTCACTTTGCTCTGTTAAAGTAGAGATTTGATTATCAACATTTTCTATAATCTCACTAAGTCTTACGAAATCTTCACTTACTTGACTAACCGCTTCAATGCTTTCATTTGCACTTTCAGAAGTTTGCATAGAAGCGATTAAGATAGCTTTTACTTGGTCATTTGTACTTGTCAAATCAGATTCTACTATAGACATACCATTAGCTAAACCACCACCAAGATCTGCTAAAACTTCAGAAAGCTCACCTCTTTGTTTAGCATTGTGACCATGTTCAATAATAGCGACTACATTTTTAGTAGCATTTACACCATCTACTAAAGTTGAATTTAAATCAGAAACATTTACAGAATCAAAAAATCTAAATTTACCATTAGCAGCTGCAGTGATAGCACCAGTTGTACACTCTATGTAGTGTTGAGCTTGATTCATTAAAGAGTTATAAGATTCTGCAAGCTCTTTAACTTCACCCTCACCTATGAGCTTAGCTCTTGTCTCAAAATCACCATTTTTAGCATGTGTCATAACAGCTGTTACACTCTCAACACTTGTCTTTGCCTCTAAAACATATATTCTTAAATATACCGCTAAACCTATATGTAACAAAGTTACGAATACCAAAGTTGGTGTAAATTCAACTAAAAAAGCCTCTAAAACAAATCCAATAACAAAAGTAACTATTTGGACTTGGTTTAAGAGGTTTATCTTACCTATCGTTGAAGCTTGCATTTAACTCTCCTTCTAAATGAATGCGAAAACTAGATTTGGAAACATTATAACCAAACATAACCCTAAAAGTTGTAAAAATATAAAAGGAATTATCCCTTTATAAACCTGTGTGGTCTTTATGGTATCACCAGCTGCCCCTTTTAAGAAAAAAAGTGATAACCCAAATGGTGGTGTTAGAAACGATGCTTGAAGGTTTAGTGCTATAAGGATAGCAAACCAAACTGGATCTATCCCAAAAGCGTTCATAACAGGAACTAATATAGGGACTATGATAAAAGAGATCTCAATAAAATCTATAAAAAATCCAAGTATAAAGATACTAAGCATAGAGATAGCTATAAATACCCATACATCACCTATATCTTGTGAAAAAAACTCCAAAATAACATCAGTACCACCAAGCTCATTAAATACCAAACTAAATGCAGTAGCTCCAATGAGTATCATAAATATCATACCACTTAATTTTACCGTTTCAAATGTAGCGTATCTAAGCATCTCAAAATTTAGAGTTTTATTTAAACAGCTAAGTAAAATAGCACCTATCACACCAAATGCAGCCGATTCAGTTGGAGATGCTATCCCTGCAAATATACTTCCTAAAACCGATACCATCAAAAGAAGTGGTGGGATGATAGATAAAATAACCTCTTGTAGAGGAACTTTTTTTATATCTTTTGGGATTGGAGCTACCTCTGGTTTTATATATGAATATATAAGTATGTAAACTATGTAAAGCCCAACTAAAACAAGCCCAGGTAAAACAGCCCCCATAAAAAGCTCACCAACACTTACACTCATAACATCACCTAGGATTATTAAGATGATAGATGGTGGGATGATTTGACCAAGAGTCCCTGATGCAGCTATAGTTCCAGATGTTAGAGATTTATCATATCCAGCTTTTATCATAAGTGGTAAAGCTATCACACTCATCATA
>JAFGVR010000115.1 GCA_016937915.1 Campylobacterales bacterium
GCAGATGGTACTTGGAGAGCTTCAATAAATAGTGGAAAAATAGATAGTTCTGGATTTACTTCAAGCGATATCTCTAGTGCTCAAACTAGTGTAGTAAAAGATATAAGTGGTAAAATCAAAGGGGAGTTTTATGGTGGTTCAGATATTGAATCTGTAGCTGGAAGATTTGAACTTAACTCAGTGATAAATGGGACCGCCTATGGTGTTTTTGGTGCAAGATAAATTAATTTAAGGATACAATCGATGACAAAAGAGGTTAAAGAGTATATATTTACTTCAGAGTCTGTAACAGAGGGGCATCCTGATAAGATGGCTGATCAGATTAGTGATGCAATTTTGGATTATATTATAGAAAATGATAAGTCGGCTCGTGTAGCTTGTGAGACTGTTGTGTCAAACGGTTTTTGCATTATTGCAGGTGAGATGAAAACAACATCTTATGCACCTATGCAAGAGATTGTAAGAGAAGTTGTACAAAGCATCGGTTATACAGATGCCACTTATGGGTTTGATTATCGTTCATGTGCTGTTTTAAACGGTATAGGGGAACAGTCCCCTGATATAAATCAGGGCGTAGATAAAGAAGATGGTGAACTAGGAGCTGGTGATCAGGGACTTATGTTTGGATATGCATGTCGAGAAACAGAAGCTCTTATGCCACTACCTATATATCTGGCACACCGTTTAACTCAAAGGTTGGCAGAGGTTAGAAAAGAGGGGATAGTACCTTATCTTAGACCTGATGGAAAAGCTCAAGTAAGTGTGAAATATATAGATGATAAGCCTATATCTATAGATACTATAGTGATATCTACTCAACACGCACCAGATGTTATGCAAGAGAAGATTCATGAAGATATGATAGAAGAGGTTATCAAAGAGGTTGTACCACTTGATATGATAACTAAAGATACTATCTATCATATAAATCCGACTGGAAAATTTGTGATAGGTGGACCACAAGGGAATGCGGGGCTTACTGGTAGAAAGATTATAGTAGATACTTATGGTGGTTCGTGTCCACATGGTGGTGGTGCATTTAGTGGAAAAGATCCTACAAAAGTAGATAGAAGTGCAGCTTATGCAGCTAGATGGGTAGCAAAAAATCTTGTAGCTGCAGGTGCTTGTGATAAAGTAACTTTGCAAATAGCGTATGCTATAGGTGTGTCAAAACCAGTCTCTATTATGGTAGATACTCATAAAACAGCAAAGGTTAGTGAGAAAAAGATAGAGAGTTGTGTAAAAGAGTTGTTTGATTTATCACCAAAAGGGATTATAAAATCATTAGATCTTCTTAGACCTATATATAGAAAAACAGCTGCTTATGGTCATTTTGGTCGTAATGAGAGTGAATTTACATGGGAGATGACAAATAGAGTTGATGATATAAAGAGTTATTTAGGGTTGTAAATATAGATTTTGGGTAACATTTTTAGATATTTATGATTTAAAATAGAAGATTTTAGCTATGTTTAAAAATCTAAACAGTATAGTTGTTACTCAAATAAAAATAGGAGAAAATAATGGCAGTATTTATTAATGATACATGTATTAACTGTGGTGCTTGTATAGATGAGTGTCCTACTGAAGCTATCGTGGATGAGGATGAGAACCCAACGGGTGCTGAAGTTTACTATGTATATGGTGACAAATGTGTAGAGTGTGTTGGTCATCATGACGAGCCAGCATGTGCTACTTCATGTCCAACTGAGGGTTGTATCACTTGGGATGCTGTTGGTGATAGCCCAGCTCACCGTGATGACATCACTGATGAGCAACGCGCTAATAAAGAACCAGTTGTAGAATAACCTCTTATTTAGATAAAGTGTCGTACGGATGCTTTATCTAAACTTTTAAAAAAAATCCCCTCTTTTAAACAAATTCGTATTAAATTTTAGATATAATCACGCCTAATTTTATATTTCAACAGGAGATTTGATGGAACAGACACTATCGATAATCAAACCAGACGCTGTAGCAAAGGGCGTTATAGGTAAAATCTTAGACAGATTTGAGAGCAACGGTCTTAGAATCGCGGCTACGAAAAAAATTCAATTAACTCGTGCAGATGCTGAAGCTTTTTATGCAGTACACTCTGAAAGACCTTTTTTCAACGACTTAGTTGATTTTATGATCAGTGGTCCAGTTGTTGTTTCAGTTTTAGAGGGTGAAAATGCAATGGCTAAAAATCGTGAATTAATGGGTGCTACTAATCCTAAAGAGGCTGAAGCTGGAACTATCCGTGCAGATTTCGCTGAAAATATAGATGCTAATGCAGTTCACGGTAGTGACTCATTAGAAAATGCTGCTATTGAGATAGCATTTTTCTTTTCACAAAGAGAAATAGCGTAATTATAAATTTATGATTATTTCACTAAGAAAAATTGGTAAGACACCATCTGATTTTGAGATACAAGATGACAAAATAACTTTTAAAGGTTTTTTGCAGTATGATAGCGGCAATTTAATTTTGCTAAAAGCAAAGTTATGTGGCATTGTAAATACTGAGTGTAGCCGATGTGGTGAAGAGATCGATTTAGAAGTTGATGAAGATTTGAAATTTTTCATCTCAGATGGTTTGTATAAAGATGACGACAATATAGAATTCGATGTTGTTGAATCTTTTAACTCTATGGTTGATTTAAATGATTTACTTAAGTCAGAAATAGAGTTGATAAAAAGTGATTATCACATTTGTGATAATTGTAAATAAGCTCAGCTTTAAGAATCTTAAAGCTGAGCTTCACCTCGTTAGAGGCTAATTATACAGATGAGAGTTTTTCTTTCATCAATATAAAATAAAATTAAAGGAAAATAATATGGCAGTACCTAAGAGAAGAGTATCACACTCTCGTTCAGCAAAAAGAAGAACACACTATAAGATTACATTAGCTCGTCCAGTCAAAGATAAAGATGGAACTTATAAACTTCCACATCATATTAACCCAACTACTGGCGAATATAAATAATTGATGATTAAGATTGCTATTGATGCAATGGGTGGGGACTTCGGTCCCGAACCAATTGTAAAGGGTTGTGTAGCTGCACTAAAAAGAAAAAGATTTATACCAATACTAGTAGGTAAAAAAGAAGAGATTTTACCTCTGTTACCAAAGAGTTATAGAGATAAGATCTCTATAGTTGATACTGATGATGTTATATCTATGCATGATGCTGCTACAGATGCAGTTAAACGCAAAGAAAGCACTATTTATAAAGCTATGGAGCTAGTAAGAAATGGTGAAGCTCATGGAGTTGTGTCAGCAGGACATAGTGGTGCTACTATGACTTTGGCAACTCTAAGACTTGGTCGTTTAAAAGGTGTATCTCGTCCAGCACTTGTAACTCTTATGCCATCAAAAGCAAAACATAGAACTGTACTACTTGATGTTGGTGCAAATGTTGATTCAAGACCTGAACATATAGCTGAATTTGCCATTATGGGTGGGTGCTATGCAGAGGATCTATTAAAAATAGACACCCCAAGAATCGGTATCCTTGCAAATGGTGAAGAGGATTCAAAAGGGTGCGATGTTACAAAAGCTGCTCATAAACTTTTAAAAGGTTATAAAGGGTTTAAGGGTAATGTTGAGGGTGGAGATATCTTCAATGGAACTTGTGATGTTGTAACTTGTGATGGTTTTGTTGGAAACTTAGTTCTAAAATCAGCTGAGGGTGTAGCATCTACTATAAGTGATCTTATAAAGATGTACATTAGAAAATCGCCTATATCTATCACTGGTGCATTACTTATGAGAAAAGTTTTCAAACTTCTAAAAAAAGAGATAGATTATGCTGAGATAGGTGGGGCTCCACTTATTGGTATAAAAGGTTGTGCGATTATTAGTCATGGTAAAAGTAATGCTAGAGCCATAGAAAATGCAATCTATCAAGCTATAAACTATGTTGACACAGGTGTTAATGAACACATTGTTTCAAGATTAGAAGCATTTAAACAAAAAAAGGAGGGCTAATAATGCCTTACGCAGCACTTCGCTCAATCGGTGCTTATGCTCCACAAAAAATTCTAAACAATGAAGAGTTATCTGCTATGGTAGATACTTCAGATGATTGGATAACTAAAAGGACTGGTATAAAAGAGCGTCGCATCGCAAGAGAAGATGAATATACTAGCGATATGGGTGTAGAAGCTGCAAAAAAAGCGATAGAGAGAAGTGGTATAGATAAAGATGAGATAGATATGATAGTATGTGCTACTATCAGTCCTGATTATTTTTGTATGCCATCAACTGCTACTATTATCGCAACAAAACTAGGACTTAAAAATCCAACTGCATTTGATATATCTGCTGCTTGTACAGGCTTTGTTTATATCCTCTCAATAGCAAAAGCATTTATAGAATCTGGTATGAAAAAAAAGGTTTTGATAGTTGGTGCTGAAAAACTATCGGCTATTACTGATTATACAGATAGAGGTACTTGTATATTATTTGGTGATGGTGCTGGTGCGGCTGTTGTGAGTGCTACTGATGATAAAAGTGAAGCTATAATTGATATACATACTGGTTCAGATGGTAGTTTTGCAGATCTTCTTATGACTCCAAACGGTGGTAGTGGTTCAGCTCACGATTCATTAGAGCAAGAGGCAGCATCATGTTTTATGCAGATGAAGGGTAATGAAACTTTTAAAGTAGCTGTTAGAACTTTAACAAAAGATGTTGTAGATATACTGGAAGCAAATGGTATAAAAGGTGAAGATATCAAACACTTTGTACCGCATCAGGCAAATTATCGCATCATAAAAGCTGTTGGGGATGCCCTAAAACTTAGTGATGAGCAAGTTGTTTTAACTGTACATAAGTATGGTAACACTTCAGGAGCTTCAATCCCTATGGCTATAAATGAGATTTATGAAGATGGTAAACTAAAAAAAGGTGAGCTTTTACTTCTAGATGCTTTTGGAGGGGGACTTACATGGGGTTCAGCTTTAGTTCCTTTCTCCCCTAAAAACTAGTGATATTGTTCTAAAATCTCATCTAGTTTATCAAATAGCTTCTCTGAAGCTGCTTCCATTTTTGCAAAGTTATTGTAGATTTTATCTGGATTATCACCTTTTAAAACACTTTTTGTTTCAACAATTTTAAGGTTTTCAATCGCATAATCGTGTATCTGTTTATGTGGCTCATACATCTCTTTATATGCTTTAGTGTGGCCAAATAACTTTTTCCCATCGTGTTCATACCATTTGCCCATATTGCAAGAGTTGTGATCTAAAAATTCTATATTTGCTTCTGTATCTAGTACATTGTGATATGTACGATTTTTAAATATTATATGATCCACTTTTACAGTTGTTGTAAATAGTTTATTTTGTGTATTTTGAGCTATGATAGAAGCTTTTTTTGCAAGTATATTTAGTTCAGAGAAAGTTTTTTTAAATTCATTTATAACATCATTTGATTCTATTGCTATATTTGATATTGAGTCTGAATCGTTTCTCATATCATTTGTATCTTGTTGAAGTGTATTTATAGTTACCTCTATTTCACTTGTTGCTTTTTGTGTTCTCTCAGCGAGTTTTCTAACTTCATCAGCAACTACGGCAAATCCACGACCATGTTCACCAGCTCTTGCTGCTTCAATAGCTGCATTTAAAGCTAAAAGGTTGGTTTGGTCTGCAATATCTTTTATAAGGCTAACTACATCACTTATCTCGTTTGATCTGTTCTCAAGCCTTATTATCCCCTCATGAGAATTTTGGATAAGCTCTACAAGTTGGTTGAGTCTTTGAGATATCTCTTGAACATTCATCAAACTTTGTGTTGATTCATCAGATGTCTTTCCAGCAACAGATACAATCTCTTGTGCACCATCTTTTACTTCAAGTATATTTGATTGAATGTCAAGTAGTCCACCAGCTATACCACCACCAAGTCCATTTAATTTTTGTGATAGCTCACCTCTGAGTTTTGTTTCGTATCCTCTTATGATAGATTTTGTAGCTTCATTCAGATACTCAGCAGTATTTTTAAAAGTACCATGAAGACCAGATACATAAGTTTTTCTATTTGAATGACCTTTAGAGGCTGATTGAACAGTTGTTTGAGTCTCTCTCATAAAAGCTTCCATTTGATCTAAAAGATCATTTAAAGCCCAAGCAAATTCTGAATCTTCACTCCCATCATTAGGAATGTGTAAAACCGCGTTTAAAATGAGAATAGCATTTGCAAACAAATGAGAAAAATGTAAGCATTTTAAGTTATATAAATTCTCATTTA
>JAFGVR010000116.1 GCA_016937915.1 Campylobacterales bacterium
ATGTTCCCTGCTTATAGGAAATGACACCGGACCAACCCATATGGCATGGGGGTTAAATGTTCCATCTATCACAATCTTTGGTCCGACTCCAACGAACCGTGTTTATGTCACGCCGATAAATAAGGTCGTCAAATCAAAAAGCGAAGTAAACCACTACAAACTTAACAAAAACGACTTTTCAATCGCTCAAATAGATGTACAAAATATTTTAGAAGTAGCAAAACAACTTATTATAAATCATAAAACAAAAAAAGGAATTATGTGATCATAACTGTAGTAATCTCTATATACAAAGACGTAGAAGCGTTAGAACTTATCTTAGAGAGCCTCTCTACTCAAACATATAAAAACTTTGATGTTTTAGTATCTGAAGACTGTCAATCTCAAGAGGTGGCAAATTTTTTACAAAACTATCAAACTGATTTACAGATCAAACATATCTCTCAAGAAGACAAAGGGTGGAGAAAAAACATAGCCCTCAATAACGCCTTAAGAAATGCAAATGGTGAATACTTAATTTTTTTAGATGGTGATATTGTTCCGTATAGTAATTTTGTAGAAATGCATCTAAAGCATATTGAACCAAATAGGTTTTTAAGCGGGCGAAGAACAGAATTAGGTCCTTTTTTTAGTAAATTAATTAGAAAGAAAAAACTCTCGTACAGAACAATAGAACGATTGTATATACCTCTATTACCCTTTTTACTTCTAGACAAAGCAAGGCATGCCGAAGAGGGTGTTTTTTTAAAACCCGGTAGTTATCTAGAGAGAAAAATTAATAAAAAAAAGAAAAAGAATATGATGCTGGTCGGTTGTAATTTTTCATGTTTTAAAGCTGATCTTGAACGTATAAATGGTTTTGATGAAGATTATGATTCACCCTCAGTCGGTGAAGATGTAGACTTGGCTTGGCGTTTAAACCATTTTGGTGTTACTTCTAAATCTATTCGATATATGGCAAATTCTATGCATCTTTATCATACTCGCAACTGGGGCAATGCACTTAAAGAAAATGATATAAAAATGCAAACCAAAATAAAAAATGAAGAGTATATATGCCTAAATGGCCTCAAAAAGTTTACAAAGGATGTACTAAGATGAAAGGAATAATCTTAGCAGGGGGGTCAGGAACACGACTCTACCCAATCACAAAGGGTGTATCTAAACAACTTGTTCCTATCTACGATAAGCCAATGATCTATTATCCTCTTTCTGTTCTTATGTTAGCAGGCATCAAAGAGGTCCTTATCATCACAACTCCACAAGATCAAGTATCTTTTCAAAATCTTTTAGGCGATGGAGCTGATCTTGGTATGAGATTTGAGTATGTTATCCAACCTTCTCCTGATGGACTTGCACAGGCTTTTATACTTGGCGAAGAGTTTTTAGATGGTGATGATGCTTGTTTGGTTTTGGGTGACAATATCTTCTATGGTCATGGACTCACTCAGCTTTTAGCTCAAAGTGTAGCAAATGTAAAAGAGAACAATGCAACAGTATTTGGATACTATGTAAGTGATCCAGAGAGATATGGTGTAGCAGAGTTTAATGATAATGGAGATGTAGTATCTATAGAAGAGAAACCAAAAGAGCCAAAGTCAAACTATGCAGTAGTTGGACTTTACTTCTACCCAAATGATGTAGTGAAAAAAGCTGCACAAGTAAAACCATCAGATCGTGGTGAACTTGAAATCACAACTCTAAATGAGATGTATCTTCACGAAAGTAGACTTAAAGTTGAGCTTATGGGTAGAGGATATGCATGGTTAGATACAGGAACTCATGAAAGTTTACTAGAAGCAAGTCAATTTATACAAACCATCGAAAATAGACAATCCCTAAAAGTTGCATGTCTTGAAGAGATAGCTTATGAGATGGGATATATAACTAAAGAAAAACTTTTAGAATTAGCAGAACCTCTAAAAAAGAATCAATACGGTCAATACCTAATAAGCAGAGCCAATCAACCAAGAAGGATGAAGTAAATATGAACTTTGTAAGAACTGATATTTCTGATGTAGTGATAATTGAACCAAAAGTTCATGGAGATAGCAGAGGATATTTCGTAGAAACTTTTAGACAAGACAAACTAGAAGAGTTTTTAGGTTACAAGATAAACTTCTCTCAAGATAATGAATCAAAAAGCTCAAAAGGTGTTTTAAGAGGTCTTCATTATCAACTTCACCCTGCAGCTCAAACTAAGCTTGTAAGAGTGATACAAGGAAGAGTTTTAGATGTAGCGGTAGATATTAGAAAAAATTCTCCTACATTTGGTAAGCATGTAGCAGTTGAGCTAAGTGGTGACAATAAAAAACAGCTACTAGTGCCAAGAGGTTTTGCTCACGGATTTGTAGTGCTTGAAGATGATACTATATTTGCTTATAAAGTAGATAATTATTACAGTCCACAAAATGATAGAGGGATAGCATTTGATGATAAAGATTTAAATATCAACTGGATTCTAAATCACGATGAACTCAATCTATCTGTCAAAGATACCAAACAACCAAAACTAAATGAAACAAATGATCTGTTTGAATACGGAGTAGATTATTATGCCTAATATTTTAGTGACAGGTTCAAACGGGCAAGTTGGAAGTGAGATAAAAGAGCTCTCATTAAACTATCCATATAGATTTTATTTTACAGATAAAAGTGAACTTGATATTACAGACAATGATGCGCTAAGAAAATTTATTATTCAAAACAACATAGACACCATCATCAACTGTGCAGCATACACGGCAGTCGATAAAGCAGAAAATGAAAAAGAGCTAGCAGACAAGATAAACCATCTCGCGGTAAAAAACCTAGCAATGTTGTCAAATGAGTTTGGAATAAAACTTATCCATATTTCAACTGACTATGTATTTGACGGTACAAACTTCAAGCCATATACAGAAGATGATAAAGTAAATCCACAAAGTGTTTATGGGCAAACCAAACTAGATGGGGAAAGAGCTATTGTAGAGTACAACTTAAAAAACTCTATCATCATCAG
>JAFGVR010000117.1 GCA_016937915.1 Campylobacterales bacterium
CGTACTTTGCGATATTTATATCTTTTATTTTATCTAATTGGTGCTTATTTAGAAATTTGCTTGGGTTTTTAGAGGTGCCCATAAATGACTTTATACTTATAGATAAGTTGTTCATCTTATCCCTTTATGAAAATTTTGTTATTTTAACATTATTAAATTTCATTTAGTTGAATTGTTCTTAGCATCTGCCAAAGTTATACAAAACAGAACCTCTTTACCTCTCTTTTTCTCGTTCAAATTTTATCTTTAAGTGGCTCTACATCAGGATTACAAGCTATTTTGTGCTTCATATTTACAAGTTCAAAACCATCTAACATAGTCTTAGATGCAACTGTAGCACTTCTAAATCCATCACCTTTGTTTATGTAAATATTAAAACCATTCCCATAAAGTGCAAGTCTAGTTTTTAAAGCAGTTGAGTATGTAGTTAAAACCCCATCTACCCCCATAGCATCATATATATCTTTAAAATACTCTTTAGTCCAAAGTATAGGGTTTGTAGATGGGCTAAATGCATCTTGATAAACTATGTCGAACTTATCTTTAAACCTTTTGATATACTCCCTTGCATCTCCTAAAAAAACCTCTATATAAAGATTTTCATCTTCATAAACTCCATCTCTTGATAGGGCTATTATTATCTCTTTAAACTCATCAAACTCTTTTGGGTATGTGAAGTTTTCCAAAGAATGAACCAAATCAGCATCAAGCTCAGGAGAGTAGATATTTAGTTTTGAGATTAAGTTATTTTGCTTATGGTACAACAGTGTAGCTAATGTGTTAAAACCCAAGCCATAACAAATATCTAGGATGTTTATCTCACTTTTGTTTTTTTGCACCTTAAAAGCTGGGATGATATGTTTTGTGAACGATTCATTTAACGCACCATCTTTTGTGGAGTGGTAATGCTCATCATACTCTTTTGAGTAAGCTGTGTATGAGCCATCTTCACTCAAAGTCATAGTGTGTAAATCATCGTCAAAATTGTTCATAAATCATCCAAAAATCAAATATTCTCAGATTATATAATTTTTAAATAAACAAAATAACTACATCAAATAAATATAAGTTTTTATTATTTTTCTTAAGCATTTATTAATTATAAATTCTTATAATGGATGTCAATAAAACTTTAAGGAAGTGGTTTATGAATTTATTGAAAAATATACTTAGTGTAGTTGGTGGTTTAGTCTTAGTGGCTCTATTTTTTGCATATATAAAATTTGACCTTGGTAAAAGAGCTGATCAAGCAGCTGATCTTGATCCAAAAGCGATGGCTTTATATATGGCGATGGCCGATAATGTTTTAAATACAGGTGATGCCGCAAAAGCTATGATAAGAAGGGTAAAAGTTAAAGATGGTGTAGATGTTGAAGATGTAGTAGAATCATTAAACGCTATAGCTGAAGAGAGAAATCTTTTAGTTGTAGGAAGTTCACTTATGTCTGGTGGTAGCAAAGGTGGTAAATATATCAGAATCAATTCATATTGTAATCCGACTATTGCAAAACAGTTTATAAATCACTCTATGGCTTATAGTGCATTTATGCCTTGTAGAGTATCTATCGTAGAGGATGATAATGGCGATATCTGGTTATACACTATGGATCTAGGTCTTATGATAGCAGGAGGTCATACACTTCCACCAAAACTCCTTGAACAGGCAAGATTTATAGAAGATACTATGTATATGATGATGGAAAAAGCAGCAGCAGGTGATTTCTAAGAATCTATTTTTAAAAATATTTGTATATAACTTTTTGGTATAGTTAATAATGATTATATTGAGAAATAAGTTGCCATTAGGTTACTTGTTTCTCTTGTTAGATTTTTAGATGTAGCACAATATAGAACACTTTAATCATCCTCATGGCTAAAATTTCCTAAAATACGCTTAATATAATATCAGGAATTATTTTATGCCATTTTCACAGCTTGGACTCTCGCAGACTCTTCAAAACACACTCAAAAAAAACTCTTTTTTAAAACCTACACCGATTCAGCAAAAAGTTATACCTCTTGCACTTCAAGGGGATGATATACTAGCTCAAGCTGAAACTGGAAGCGATAAGAGTGCTAGTTTTATCTTACCGATTTTAGAGTATTTGTTAAAAAACAAAGGTGAGGGGAAATCTAAGATAAAAGCACTTGTTCTTACACCTACAAGAGAGCTCACGATGCAAGTAGCAGATACATTTAAAACATTTAGCAAAGATTTTCATAAAAAACTAAAAGTTGTAAGTGTGATAGGTGGTGAGGGGATAGGGGATCAGATATATGGCATCCAGCAAGGGTGTGATATTTTGGTAGCAACTTCTGGTAGGCTTTTAGATGTTGTGAGTAAAAAACAGATGAACCTTTCAAGTTTAAAGTTTTTCGTACTTGATGAAGCGGATAAGATGCTAAACCTTGGGTTTGCAGAGGAGTTGGAACTTATACTAAAAGAGATTCCACAAAAACGACAAAATCTTTTGTTCTCAGCTACTTATCCGCTAAAGATATTAGAGATTGCTTCTAAGATAACTCAAAACCCTATAAAAGTCGCTATAGAGTATGAAAAGCCAACAGTAGATAGCATCACACAAAGAGCTATAGAAGTAGATGTGCATAATAGATCTCCGTTACTTAGGGAACTTATAAAAACTCATAAGTGGGAGAGGGTGCTGGTATTTATGGCAAACAAAAGAGCTACAGATAATATAGCAGCAAAATTTAGAAAATATGGATTTAATGCAGAATCTTTTCATGGAGAACTAACTCAAGAGGATAGAAACTACACTTTAGATGATTTTAAAGCCAAGAGGGTAGGAGTTTTGCTACCGATATAGCAGCAAGGGGGCTTGATATAGATGGCATCTCATGTGTTGTTAACTTTGATTTGCCTCGCTCTCCAACTGATTATATTCATCGCATCGGAAGGAGTGCAAGGGCTGGAAATAAAGGTCTAGCTATATCATTTGTGACACCTGAAAATAATCAACATTTTGGAGTGATACAGAAAAAATGTAAATTAGATATAAAACTTGAGCAGATAAAAGGGTTTGAATTAACCAAAGAGATGCCAAAAAAAGTAAAAGGTTCAGCACCTATAAAGGGGAAGAAAAAAAGTAAAAAAGATAAATTAAGAGAACAGGCTTTAAAAGCATCAGAGTCTAACTAAAGTGAACTTATTTAAAGATTCAATTTTTTTTATATAAATCTTATGATATTATCTTCTATAAATTTGTTTGGATAAAGTGATGCAGATTGATAATATAAATAAATATTTAAAAGATTTTAC
>JAFGVR010000118.1 GCA_016937915.1 Campylobacterales bacterium
GATGACAACCACATGTTACACAAAAAAGTTGATGTTATTTTAATTGAAGTAATTGTTAGAAATGTAGCTACTGGTTCTCTTTCTAAAAACTTAGGTATAGAAAATGGTAAAGTTCTTCCTTTTACTCTAGTTGAGTTTGATTATAAAAATGATGCTCTAGGGGATCCTAAACTAAACGACCAACACGCACTTATACTTGGTCTTGTTGATTATCAAGATGAGCTAGATAAACTTCGTCGTATGGCTAGACAAGTAAATGATGTACTTCGCCCTTACTTTGCACAAAAAGGTCTTAACCTAATCGACTTTAAATTAGAGTTTGGAAAAGATGCAAGTGGAAATATCATTTTAGTAGATGAGATCTCACCTGATAACTGCCGTTTTTGGGATATGGAAACTGGTGAGAGTATGGATAAAGATAGATTCCGTAAAGGTACTGGCGGTCTAAAAGTAGCTTATGAGCAAGTTTTAGAAAGAATACTTAAAAATTAATATCAAGGAAAAATATGAAAGCAATAGTAAATGTATCTTTAAAAGCTGGTGTTTTAGACTCTCAAGGTAAAGCGGTTCACCACGCACTTGATTCACTACACTTTGATGGTGTAAAAGATGTAAGAGTTGGTAAACAAATCATTTTACAACTAGATGAGAGTGACAAAGAAAAAGCGATGCAAGATGTTACTAAAATGTGTGAAGAGTTACTTGCAAACACTGTTATCGAAGATTACGCGATAGAGTTAGTGTAATGAAAGTTACAGTACTTCAATTTCCAGGGACAAACTGCGAATACGATACAAAATACGCATTTGAGAAGTTAGGTGCAGAGGTTGAGATACTTTGGCATAAATCTGAGGAGGTTCCAAGCGATACTGACCTACTTGTAGTAGCTGGAGGCTTCTCTTATGGAGACTACCTAAGAAGTGGAGCTATTGCAAAATTTAGCCCAGTTATGCAAGCTGTTATCAAGTATGCAAATAACGGTGGTAGAGTTTTAGGAATCTGTAACGGTTTTCAAGTTTTAACAGAGGCTAGACTACTACCAGGTGCATTAAAAAGAAATGAGCATCTACATTTCATCTCAAAGCATCACCACTTAAGAGTTGTAAACAACGACAACGACTTTTTAAAAGAGTTAAATGTTGGTGATGTTGTAAACATCCCAATAGCTCACCATGATGGAAACTACTACATAGATGAAGCTGGCTTAGAAGAGTTAGAGGCTAATGGTCAGATACTTGTTAGATACTGCGATGCAAAAGGTGATGAGTTAAATCCAAACGGAAGTGTATCTTCAATCGCTGGTGTATGTAACAAAGAGAAAAATGTATTTGGACTTATGCCACACCCTGAGAGAGCTATGGATATAATCCTTGGTTCTGATGATGGTGTAAAGATGCTTGAAGGTTTCTTTAAAGCGTGAAAATCCTACTCTTTTTAATCTCATTTTTCATAACAGCCGTTTTGGCAAATGATTTTAATGTGAGTGAAACCTCAGATGCAAACGCATCTGAGATAGAGATACCTTTAAAAAAGGCTCTTTATATAAACTATGAAACTATCCCCCAAAGAGTTATAAAAGGTGAAATCTTCTCTGTAACTCTAAAAACTTTATCAACTACACGAGATTTTACAGATATAAAATACAACTTTTCATCATCTTATGGACTTGAACTTTTAAACGAGATCCCATATAGAACATTTCAAGATAGATACTTTTTTGATACTTTTTACTTTTATACAACCTCAAACAATGCAAAACTACCAAATATAAAAGCTGAACTTATAGCAGATACAAAATACAAAGAAACCTTAGTAGATGGGATAAAACTAAATGTTATAGCTTTAAATCCTAAACAAGATTTCTCAAACATCATAGCAAATTCATTAGAACTTTTAGATTATAGAACTACTAGCTTTGATGATAAACACAACATTATAGTGTTTGAAGTAAATGCCACAAATACAAAACTAGAAGAGATGAAGTTTAAAAATGTTTACAAACAAGGAATAGAATCTGTAAACGGTTCATACTTTGAATCTAAGATAACATACTATACTGTTATAGATAAAACTTTAGAAGAGTTCTCATTTTCATACTTTAACCTTCTAAAAAATCGATTTGACAACATTAGCATCCCTATAATAGTTGATAATGATAGCGTATCTACACAAACTGATCTTACTCCAAAAGATCAATCAAAAGAGAGAGTAAAAGTTACTATAGCTTCTAGTGTAGCAATAATAGGATTTATTTTAATTTTATGGAGAAAAAAATTCATCTATCTCATAATAACAATAATTCCACTTGGATACATTGCTTATGTTTATGTACCACAAAAAGATATATGTATAAAACAAGGTTCAAACATCTACCTCTTACCACTAGAAAATGGGACAGTATTTGAAAAGACAACATCTCAAATAATTCTCAAAAAAGAGGGAGATGTGAAAAAATTTGTTAAAATAAAATTACAAAATAATCAGATAGGTTGGGTGAAAAATGAAGATATTTGCAAAAATTAGTTGGCTATTTGCCTCGATAGTTATACTTACTTGTTTAACCCTATCAATACTTTTATACTTTATCTTACCTAGACCATATCCTAGAAAACTATCATCTTGGCTTATACGACTTACAACATTTTATAGTGCTGAGATAAAAGGGAAAGAGGATGAAGACGCTCAGATGATCCTTATAAATCATCAAAGTGATTTAGATATTGGACTTATGGAAACTATCTCTAAAAAAGATTTTGCATGGGTAGCAAAAAAAGAGCTATTTGACATCCCATTTTTTGGACTAGCTCTAAAACTTCCAAACGACATACCTGTTGAGAGAGAAAGTAAAACTTCACTCATCGCACTTTTAAGAAATGTAAAAGATAGACTAGAAAAAAACAGAGTGATAGCGATGTTTCCAGAGGGTACCCGCTCTCAAACTGGTAAGATGCTACCATTTAAAAGTGGTGCTAAAGTTGTAGCTGACAAGTACAAACTAAGAGTTCAACCTGTTGTTTTGATAGAGACTGCAAAGTGTTATAACATAAAAAAATTTTACTACAAACCAGCTCGTATAAAAGTGATATATCTAGACCCTTTTGTAGCAGATAAAAATGATAAAGAGTGGTTAAATAACCTACGAGATAAAATGCAAAAGGTTTATGATGATGAGTTGGCAAACTGCTCTAGCCATAGGTAGTGGAGGGTTTATTGGTGCGATTCTTCGTGCTTATCTAAATGGACTCATATCCCACAAACTTCCTCACGCTTTACCATTTGGAACACTTAGTGTAAACCTTATTGGAAGCTTTGTTATGGGGGTATTGGTAGCTTATTTTATGTATAGCAACTTTTTTTCAACAACTACAAAATCTTTTTTATCTACTGGCATCTTAGGTGCACTCACCACATATTCAACATTTGCTATAGAGAGTTTTTTACTTCTAAAAGGTGGGACATTTTTTTTAGGATTTCTAAATATAACCATTAATGCTTTTGGTAGTATTATTATGGCTGGAGTGGGATTTTACTTAGTAAAATATTTTACTAAGTAAATTTTTTTAATAAAACCTCAAAATCAGAAGCTTTTAATGGTTTTGAGTAGTAGTATCCTTGAGCTAATTTACACCCTTTTTGAAGTAAAAACTTACTCTGTTCTTTACTCTCCACCCCCTCTGCTATAACTTTTAGTTTTAAACTGTGTGCTAACGCTATGATTGAAGATGTTATCGCTATATCCTCATCATCATTTGGTATATCACCTATAAATGAACGATCTATTTTTAGTTTATGAACTGGAAGTTTTTTAAGATATGCCAAAGAGGAATACCCTGTACCAAAATCATCTATAGCTATTTTTATCCCAGCGTCACTTACTTCACGCAGTTTTGAGATAGACTGTAGTGGATCTTTCATAACTTGAGACTCAGTTATCTCAAGTTCTAAATATTTTGATTCAAATTCAAACTCTTTTATATGCCCTTTTAACATCTCTATAAAGTTTTCATGTTGAAGTTGTTTCATAGCAAGGTTTAGAGATAACACTCCAGCTTCATACCCTTTTTCATGCCATATACTAAATTGTTTCATAGCTTTTTTCATAACCACTTGGTCTAGTTTTATGATAACTCCTGTTTGTTCTGCAAATGGGATAAACTCATCTGGAGATATCATCCCTTTTGTTGGATGATTCCATCTTACAAGTGCTTCAGCACCAACAATTTTTTCAAGTTGCATATCATACTGCGGTTGATAATAAACTTCAAACTCATCATTTAACAACGCTTTATGTATATCTGATTCTAATTCAACTTTCTTTATAGCATCTTTTGTCATATGTGAATTATAAAAAGCATAAGAGTTTAATCCATCCTCTTTTGCTCTAAACATAGCAGCATCCGCATGTTTTAGAAGATTTTGAGAATTCTTTGCATCTTTTGGATATAAACTAATACCTATACTACTAGATATGTATAAAGTATGATTAGAGATAATTATAGGTTCTATCATAGCATCTATTATACTTTGTGCTATAACCGCTGCATCTATTTTATTTTCTAGTGTATCTGTTATTACAACAAATTCATCACCGCCAAATCTTGATATAAGATGTTTTTTTGAGATGGTATCTTTTAATTTTTTTGAGATTATCTCCAAAACCATATCACCAACTATATGCCCTAAAGAATCATTAATCTCTTTAAATCTATCTAGATCTATAAAAAGCACTCCAAAACAACTACCCTCATCTTTTAGATATTTTGTTTTTTCATCTAACTTTTGCAAAAGTTGCTTACGATTTGGAAGATTTGTCAAGCTATCATGATTTGCTTGATATATCAATTTTTCCTCTTGAAGTTTTAGTTCTTGTTGCATCTGTTTATATTTTGTTATATTTGAAACTGTTGATACGATGCGAATAGCTTGAGAATTATAATAAACTATCTTAGATCTATTTTTTATCCAAATATACTCATCTCCACTTAAAATTCTATACTCTGTATCGTATATATCCTCTTTTGCTTCCATCATATAAGCTCTCTCATCAAACACCCTTTTTCTATCATCAGGATGGATAAGTTTTTCATAATCATCACTCATACAACATATATATCTTCTCTCAAGACGAAGCATCTCTTTTAACTGTTTAGATACTATCACCTGCCCTGTTACTATATTCCAGTCCCAAATACCATCACTAGATGCTGCTAGTGCGTACTCGTATCTATCTTTTAGTTCACTTATCTCTTCAGTTTTTATATTTACTTTTTGCTCTAAAAGATTATTTAATTTTTCCATACTCATAATAGCTTTATGGGAAAAACGATGATAGATGATACTTATAAGCTCTTTTTGGGTAATGATACCTTGAAGTTTTTTTGTATCATCAACTACCAAAATCCTTTTATACTTATACTGATTTATAGTATTTAGAGCATCTCTAACACTTAAATCTTCATTTACTGTAAAAACTGGAGAGTTCATACACTCATCAACTGTTCTAGAGAGGCTCTCTCCACGAGCCACCATGGCTGTTATATCCCTCTTTGTTATCAAACCAATAGGTACTTCATCTTCATGAACAACTATACAGTCTGTTGGAACGGAGTCTAACTCTTTTAAAAGTGAGTTTAATTTAACTCCCCGTTTTGTCATTAAAGCACTATTTTTATACACAAGTGAACGAACTGGTGAGAATAGTAAATTCTCATTCATATTCATTGTCGCAGATAATATATCTATAAAACTAAGAACTCCACAAAGTTCACCATCATCATCCAAAACCCCTAAAATAGCTTCATTTTCTATAAAAAAATATGATGCCTCAAAAATATTATAACTTTTAGGTATAGATATAAGTGGATGAAGTCCAAGCTTAACTAAAGATGTATTTACATCTGTATTTGCTGTTATATAATGAACTACCTCATCAACACCTATATAAGCATATTCATCAGAATCTTGATCATGTACAACTATATTTCTAACACTTTTTTGAGTTATTAGTTTTATAGCTTCATCTAAAATAGCATTTATATCAAGATATATAATAGTTTTAGATGCTATATTCCCAACTTCAGGATAGTTCATTTAACCCACCTTTTGATTCATTTAATATTATTTTAAATTCAGCTCCACCATTTTTTCCATTTTGGCAACTTAGTTTTCCACCCATATTTTTTTCAATTATCATTTTAGACATATAAAGACCAAGACCTATACCTTGTGCTTCAAACTTTGTAGTAAAATATGGGTCAAATACTTTATCTAAGATAGATTGTTCTATCCCTATACCATTATCGATTATGTAAATTTCTATCTCTTCATCTTTTTTCATAGCTTTTAACTCTATCAAACCATCTACAGACTTCCCTATCGCCTCTCTTGCTAGTATCGCATCTTTGGCATTTGTTATCATATTTATAAGTGCTTGTTCAAACTCTGTTTTATACCCATAAAATCTTTATCTTTATCGTATCTAAGTTCTATACCATGAGCTTTTAGTTGTGTACTTATTATGTTTGAGCAACTTTTTATAGCTTCTAAAAAAGTAAAATAGTTTTTATTTTTATTTGGTTTAAAAAAATCTCTAAAATCATCTATGGTAGTACTCATCTGTTGGATTAGTTTATCACTCTTTTGTGTAAATTCCTCAACCTCTTCATAAGTTATATCATCTTTCATAATAAGTTTTGCATTATAGAGTGCCAAAGTGTTTAGAGGCTGTCTCCACTGATGCGCTATCGCACTTATCATCTCGCCCATAGCAGCAGATTTTGATTGAGAGATAAGCATCTCATCTTTTTGTCTTATCTCTTTTAACTGTCTCTCAACCTCATCTTTTAATCTATTTTGATAATTTATCTCTTGGGTGATATCATTTAAAGTTATCACATAACCCTTCTCATACTCATCCAAATATATCTCTGCTATGTTGATAGTAAAATGGGCAAAATTCTCTCTAGTTGCAAGTTTTATTTTATAATCTTTATCATTTTTCAAAAGCTTTTGTATCCATATTTTTTTAGTATCAAATTCACTCTTTAGATATGTCTCATCATCCTCATCCACAAAAAGTTCACATATACAGCTATAGCTCTTCTTAAAATCTGCAAAACTCATCCCAATATATTTTTCAAATGCTCTGTTAACATCTAACATTTCCTGACCATTTGATACGATTATGATATTTGAATTCATCTCTATAATAGAGTGAAGTCTTTGTTTTTGAAGCTCTAGTTGAAGTGATAATTTATACTCTACCGTAACATCTATAATTATCCCTATAACAATTTTCTCTTTAGCTTCATTTATAACCATCTTTTTATATATATGCAGATACTTATAACTTTTATCTTTTATTTGAACTTTTACAACGACATCAAAAACTTTTTTATTTTTTATAAACTCACTATACCCTTTGTTGTATGCTTCAATATACTCATTGACTATAGATGATTTCATAAAACAGTGCAAATCTCTTTCATGAGAGCTAAACTCTTTTTTTGTATATCCAAATATATTTGCAAATGTTACATTGAAAAAACCTTTTATCCGATTTGATACATGATATTCAAAAACACCACCATCTACAGAATCTATAGCAGTCTCATACCTGTGTGTAATTTTTTCTAGCTTATCTTTATCTTTTTTTATGATGCCATAAGATTTTTTAAGCTCATCAGCTTTTAGTTCTAACTCTTTATGGATGTGCTTTAGCTCACTATAGGCAGTTTGAAGTTCTTCGTTTGAACTTTGAAGCTCCTCGTTTGAGGTCTCTAACTCTTCGTTTGAGCTTTGAAGCTCTTCATTTAAGCTTTGCGTTTCCTCATTTGAAGTCCCTAGCTCCTCTATCACGGTTTGAAGATGCTCTTTTGTAGTCTTTAGTTCATACTCCAACTCTTGAACTTGAAGAGTTCCAACACTATCATCATTTAGGTTTAAAACTCTTACATCTTCCTCTTTTTCCTCTATAAAAGAGATTAGATATAACTCTTTATCTGGAAAATTTAAAAGTGGTGTGACAATTATCTGTACAAAATACTGTTTATCATTTGTATCGAAACGGATAAACCTACTCTTTTTAGATGTTTTATCTTTTATAGCTCCATGCACCACACTTCTAAGTTCA
>JAFGVR010000119.1 GCA_016937915.1 Campylobacterales bacterium
CATAATCACTATCTATCTCTATATATCTGTGATTTTTACTTCCGATGCTATTTAAAACATCATCTATCTCTTTCATCTCTGAACTTTTAAAAAGAAGATCATTTGAGAAGCTGATAAGAAGAAGTTGTGAAGATACCTTTTTCATAGCATTTGCTAAAGAGTCAAATCCACGGCTTAGATCATATATATCTATAGCTTTTGTGATGTATAGATATGTGAGTGGATCAAACCATTTTGTGAAGTTATAGCCGTTGTACTCTAAGTATGACTCAACTTGAAATTTTCCAAAAAGCTCATAAAGTCCGTCGTTTCTTTTGTACTCTCTGCCAAATTTTCTTTGCATCGATTCGTGTGATAAAAAGCTTATATGTCCAGCCATACGACCAACTGCCATCCCAGCTAAACCGTTTTCTTTTATATCATCAGGGTCATAGTAGCCTTGTTTAAAATCAGGGTCTTTTAGTATCGCTTCAGATGCTACTTTGTTAAACGCTATAGCCCATGGCTGAGTAGCGTGGGTAGTAGCTAGGGCTATAACTTTTTTTGCAAAGTTTGGGTAGTGAAGTGCAAACTGAAGTGCTTGCATCCCACCCATGCTTCCACCTATGATAGCTTCAACTCTATGGATGCCAAGGCGGTCAAAAAGGATGCGTTGAGCTTTTACCATATCTTTTATAGTCACTACTGGAAACTTGTAGCGGTATGGGTTATGGTGTGGATGTTGCAGGGACATAGGACCAGTTGAGCCAAAACATGAGCCTATAACATTTGTGCAGATTACAAAATATTTATCAGTATCTATAGTTTTGCCACTGCCTATGAGTCCATCCCACCATCCAGCTTTATTTTCACCCTCATAAACTCCTGCTGCGTGGTGTGAACCTGTAAGTGCATGGCAAACTACTATAACATTTGTTTTTTCTTCGTTTAAGTATCCATAAGTTTCATAAGTGATGTCGTAAGGTTCTAAAATACGACCACTCTCTAAGTATAATGGATTTGTAAAGTGTTCAGTGAATGTTTCTAGGTTTAAACTCAAATTATATGCTCTTTTGAAATAATTTTGTAATTCTATCTAAAATCACTTAATTGTAATTTTAGTATGAAGATTTAGTGATATAATGGTTTTTTATAAATTTGAAAAATGGAGTGTTTTATGAGTTATTTTAAAAAAGTAAAAGTTGGTGATAAGCTGTTTGGTTTGGTTTTTGGTGCGGGGGAAGTTGTAGAGGTTTTTGAAGATGGATTTTATAAGATGATGGTACTTTTTAAAAACGGTTATGAAGTTCCTTATACTGAAGATGGTGTTCCAGGATGGGGTAATTTTAAGAAACAAACAATTTTTTATAAAACAGATATCGATTTAACTGATGTTGACTTTGGTCCAGTTACAAAAGTTTTAACACCTAAAAAAATTATAAAACTTAGAGATAAAAAAAGACTTGAAGTTAGACTTCCATCTGGTATATGGACAGAGTGCTCTAAATATGTAGCTGATTATATAGAGGAGTTACTTGAAAATGAACAATATCACCTTTTTAGAAAAATCCCAAAAAAAGATAAAGAGGAAAATTAATTTTTAGAAGCCGACTTAGGCTTCTAAAGCATTTTTAAGATCTTCTATAAGATCTTTTGAACTCTCAAGTCCACATGAGATGCGGATAAGTCCAGCTGGAACTCCACACGCTTTTAACTCTTCATCGCTTAGTTGTTGATGCGTAGTTGATGCTGGGTGTGTTATGATAGATTTTGAATCTCCTATATTTACTACAAGTGAGAAAAGCTTTGTAGCGTTTACCACTTTTGTAGCATCTTCTAAACTCTCAAGCTCAAAACTTAGTAGTCCGCTACAAGCACCATCTTTAAAGTATTTTTGAGCATTTTCATAGTTTGAGTTACTCTTTAGCCCTGGGTAGTTAACTTTTTTCACTTTTGGGTGTGACTCTAAAAAAGTAGCAAGTTCTAGTGCATTTTTAGAGTGTTCACGCATACGCAGAGTTAGGTGTTCCATCCCTTGTATAAACAGCCACGAGTTAAATGGCGATAAAGCAGCCCCTAAATCACGAAGAAGTGAAAGACGTGCTCGAAGTGTATATGGAGGAAGTGGAACATCTACATATACAAGCCCATGATAAGATGCATCTGGTTCATTAAACTGTGGGTATCTTGGATTATTTTTTAGTTTCTCTACAAGATTTTTTCTCTCAACTAAAATCCCACCAATTGCCAAACCTTGTCCAGTTGTGTATTTTGATGCACTATGAACTGTTATGTCAACACCATGTTTTAATGGTTGACATAAAATAGGGGTAGCTACAGTGTTATCAACTACTGTTAAGATATTATAACTATTTGCTATGGCAGTAATAGCCTCTATATCTGCTACATCGATGCTAGGGTTTGTGAGGGACTCAAAAAATATAACTTTTGTTTTATCATCAACCAAATCATGGATAGCTTCAGGGTTATGAACATCAAAAAATCTTGATTCTATCCCAAATCTCTTTAGAGTGTGGGCAGTTTGTGTTAAAGTTCCACCATAAAGCTGAGATGCACACACTATGTTATCACCAGCTTCTGCAGCATTTGCTATAGCAAAAAATATAGCACTCATACCACTAGATGTTGCAAGGGCTGCTTCACCACCCTCAAGCTGGGCAAATCTTTTTTCAAAAACATCAGTAGTTGGGTTATTTAATCTTGTGTAGATGTTTCCAAGCTCTTTAAGTGCAAAAAGATTTGCGGCATGTTCAACATCACGAAACTCATAAGCAGTAGTTTGATATATAGGAACAGCCATCGTCCCTTGAGTATCTTTCTCATATCCTGCATGAAGTGCTAAAGTTTGTAAATCCATATTATCACCTTTTTTAGAGTA
>JAFGVR010000013.1 GCA_016937915.1 Campylobacterales bacterium
AACTATTATGTCATTTTCTATATATCCTATATATATAAAACCACTTAAAATAACTGCAGATACACTTCCAGACAATCCATCTAATCCATCTATAAGGTTCATAGCATTTGTGAAACCCACTATAGCAAATACTGTAAATGGAATAGTTAAAAATCCAAGAGTTGTAGCTACACCAAAATATGTGCCAAGTGATGATATAGTGTAGCCATCGTATATAACCATAAGGCTAGAAAGTATCATAACTAAAAATTTAGGGTATGGGGAGAGATCTAATAAGTCATCAATAACACCGATTATAAATACAAAAAATATAGCAAGCACACTAATTATATGGTTAGTTAAAAACTCAGGATATATTAAAAAACCACTTGAAGCTAATAATAAAAATATAGCTATTCCACCAACTTTTGGTACTGCATATCTATGAGAGCTTCTGCTATTTGGTATATCTAAAAGAAGATTTTTTGATTTAGAAAATTTTATAAGCATATTTATTGCAAAAATCTCACCTATTGCTAAAATGAGTATAGTAATAATATTTTCAAACATCTTTACGCTCTTTTAAAATCATCTTCAATTCTCACAATATCATCCTCTTCAAGATATTGTCCAACTTGAGCCTCTATAATGACAAGTGGTATTTTTCCAGGGTTTTCAAGTCTATGAACTACACCCATAGGGATATATGTAGATTCATTTGTTTTTAGGATAAACTCTTTATCATCAACTGTAACTATAGCAGTCCCACTAACAACTATCCAGTGCTCATTTCTATGATAGTGTTTTTGAAGTGATAATCTTTTATGTGGTTTTACAACTATCTTTTTTATCTTGAAAATTTCTCTCTCTTCTAAAGTTGTAAACATCCCCCAAGGTCTGTGGACAGTTTTATGAAAATCAACAAGTTTTGAGCCTTTCTCTTTTAGCTCCTCTACCACTTTTTTTATCTTTTGAGTTGAGCCCCTTTTTGAGATAAGTAAAGCATCATCACTATCTATCACAACTAAATCATCAACATCTATGGTTGCAACTGTTTTATTTGTATAGATTAAGTTTTTATTAGAATCAACACCGATGTAATCTTTTGCTAAAACAGTATTTTGGTTTTCATCTTTTTGTGAGTCTTCATAAAGTGCATCAAAGCTTCCAAGATCATTCCAATCAAATTCACTTTTAACAACTTTTACAAACTCACTTCTCTCCATAACAGCATAATCTATACTTTTTTTAGGGATCTGTTCCATTAAATCTATTGGGATTCTAGTCATCTCCCCTTTTTTAGCAGCATCATAAGCCTCTTTAGATTTTTCATAGATTTCACTCTCATACTTTTTAAGCTCATCTAAATAAACTCCAGCTTTGAACATAAACATCCCGCTGTTCCAAAGATAATTTCCAGCTTCAAGATATTTTTGTGCAACCTCTAGCGATGGTTTTTCCTCAAACTCTAAAACATCATTACCATCAGTTTTAATATATCCATATCCAGTTTCAGGTGTATTCGGGTCTATCCCAAAAGTAACTAAAAATCCATCATTTGCCAGTTTTTGAGCTTCAGTTGTTGCTTGTTCATACAGTTCCATATTATCTATTTTATGATCAGATGGAGTTACAAACATAATCTCATCTTTATCTAAACTAAGAGCTGCTAGGGCGATAGCAGCAGATGTGTCTCTAGGGGTTGACTCTAGTATGAAAGCTTTTTGTGTAATTTTTAGATCATCGAGTTGATCAGATGCTAAAAAGTATTGATCCTCATTTGAAACAACTAGCTGTTTTGAGCAGATTTTTTCATTTCTAATAACATTTTGCTGAAATAATGAAAACTCTTCAAACTTATAGAACTGTTTTGGGTAGTATGTCCTACTTATAGGCCACATTCTACTCCCAATCCCTCCACATAAAACTACATTAGTCATTAGATTTTCCTTTTGTAAGGTAGTTTGCATAAACAGATTCTATGCCGTTTTTAAGAGATATATTTGGCTCCCAGCCCAAAGAGTTTAGTTTAGTGGTATCTAAAACTTTTTTAGGTGTGCCATCTGGTTTATCTCTATCCCACTCTAAAACTCCATCAAATCCAACTATCTCTTTTACAATATATGCTACATCAAAGATTTTTATATCTTTACCAGTTCCAACATTTACATGGGAGTTTTTGAAATTCTCTTTTGGATTATAGTTTTGCATCAAATAAACTATAGCATCTGCTAAATCTTTTACATGTAAAAACTCTCTCATAGGGTTACCACTTCCCCAAAGTACAAGCCTATCCCCATAGATGCCATAACTGTTTAGGAAACTTTTTATCTCATCGTTAGATTGTGTATCTATATTTTTATCATGGATTGAAAAATCTTTTTTTATCGCTTCAAAATCATTTGTCATGAGCAGTTTTGAGAGATGCATCTTTCTTATGAGTGCAGGGAGAACATGAGATTTTTCTAGATCAAAATTATCATGATCTCCATAAAGGTTAGTTGGCATAGCAGCTATGAAGTTTGTACCATACTGAGTGTTATAACTCTCACACATCTTTATCCCAGCTATCTTTGCTATTGCATAAGGCTCATTCGTATCTTCAAGCTCACCTGTTAGAAGATACTCCTCTTTTATGGGTTGTTGACACATTTTAGGGTAGATGCAACTACTTCCTAAAAATAGAACTTTTTTAACACCATGCAGATAACTTTGATGCAAAAGATTGTTTTGAATCTGAAGATTTTGATATATAAAATCAGCCCTGTAAGTGTTATTAGCTACTATACCACCAACTTTTGCAGCTGCTAAAAATAGATACTCTGGCTTTTCTGCTTCAAAAAACTCAACGGTATCATCCTGATCCAATAAATTAAGTTTTACAAACCTCACACCATCTTTTATAAACGGTTTTTTAGAATGGTAATTTGCAACTATATTTGTAAACCCTTTTTTGATTAGCTGGTTTATTGTGGCACTTCCTGCTAGACCAGTCCCACCAGCTACAAATATTTTACTATCTTTTTCCATTATGCTCACTTTATTTTAATTTATAAGATTAAAAAATAACAATTCTAAATCGTACCTATATTTAAATTAAATAACTATAAAGGTAAACATTTTCTTATATTTTAGATTGAATTGTTATCTTTGTTGCTTCAAAAAGTTCTATCGCTTTTTGAACCATTGGTTCATTTTTTATATCTTCACCATCTATCTCTTTTGAACCCTCATCACTTTGTGAGCATCCACCAACACAAGATGCAGCTCCCCCTATCTCTATATCTTCAACCATAGATGCTGGATTTGATTCTATAATTGGTTTTTGCTCTATTATTGGTTCTGTTTTTATCTCAGGTTTTGGCATCTCTGTAGGTTTGCTTTGACAAGCTACACCTTTTATCTGAGTCTCAAACCCATATATCTCTCTAACAAGCTGTTTTATAGCGGAGTACCCATGTTTTAGTGCAGTTTTTCCATTATCATCTGCACAACTCTCCCATGTTAAAACACTGTTTTCATAAGAGATAAACTTAACACTTTGCTCAAACACAACACCAAGTTCATAACTTCTATCTTTTATTTTATCTATAAGTGTTTGAAATCTATTGTCATCTTTTTTTATCTCAGGTTTAGTACTATCTTTAACTTCTTGAGGTATATCATCTTCTATATTTTTAGTTTCATACTCTTTTTGTTTTACCTGCATTGGTGCGATATTTTGAAAATCTATCCCTTTTTGGAGCGATTCTATCATCTGATCTATCTCTTTTACTTTTAGAGCCTCAACCATTTTAAAGAATACAAGTGAGAGGACAAAAGAGCCATCTGCATTTATGCTAAGTAAACTTTTTGAATCACTAAGGATTCTAAAAAATCTCTCTAAAATCAAAGTAGAGAAGTGAGGGTCTCTGTTATACATCCTCTCTTTTAGGTGAGCTATCAGCTCATCTATCACCATATCAGGCTCATAATCTTCTAGTTGTTTTGTATATTCTATAAGTTTTAAGTGATTTTTTTCAAAAACAGTTTGAAATATATCAGAGATAAATTTTGGATCCACAAGTCCAAGCATATCTGTAACAGTTTTTACATCTACATGGTTTTTTGAGTAGATGATAGCTTGATCTAGTAGGGTGAGGGTATCTCTAAGACTCCCATTTCCACTCCTTGCCAAAATCTCTAAAGCGTTTGGCTCATACTCAATCTGCTCTTTGTGTAAAATGTTGCTAAGGTGAGAGATGATTTTGTGTGTAGCTATACTTTTAAATCTAAAATGTTGAGTACGACTAAGGATTGTGGCTGGAAGTTTTAGCGGATCTGTAGTAGCTAGTATAAACTTTACATAACTTGGAGGTTCTTCTAAAGTTTTTAAAAGAGCGTTAAAAGCCTCTTTTGTAAGCATGTGAACTTCATCTATGATAAATATCTTATATCTAGCTACTGCTGGTCTGTATTTTGTTTGTTCTATAAGATCTCTTATATCATCTATCTTTCTAGAGCTTGCCGCATCCATCTCCACTATATCCATGTGGCGGTTTTGGATAGCCATGATACAGTTTTCACAAACACCACAAGGGTTGTGACTTACACCCTTCTCACAGATGAGAGCTTTTGCAAAGATGCGAGCTGTTGAGGTTTTACCACTACCTCTAAGTCCTGAAAAAAGGTAAGCGTGGGAAAGCCTATCGGAGTCTAGTGCTAAAGAGAGGGTTTGGGCTATAGTCTCTTGCCCTATGAGTTCATCAAAGTTCTTTGGTCTGTATTTTCTTGCTAAAACTTCTGAACTTGGTTTCAAATCGCACTCTCCATATTTAATTGGAAGGCGATTTTAGCATCTATAGTGTTAAAAGATTATTATTTGAGCCCAAGCCATTTGTGAGCTACATTTTTTAATGCATCAGGATTTTCTGAAGCGAAAAATTTAATGGTTGGATTTGTGTATTTTTTAGTAAATTTAAATTTCTTCTCCATCTGCTCAACTATAGCTTCACCAGAGTGGATAAGTTTTGTCTCTTTTCCAAAATAGTTTTGAAGTGCATCTGAGATAAGTGGGAAGTGGGTGCATCCAAGGATGAGTGCATCAGGTGAGCTCTCAAGTGGATCAAAATAGTGTTTAAACACAGCATCTATTATTTCACCATCATAAATCTCATCTTCAACAAGTGGGACAAAAAGCCCAGTAGCTTTTGCATTAAGGTTTTGGTAACCGTTTTGCATCAGAGCATTTTCATAAGCTTTTGAGTTTACGGTAGCTTTTGTACCAAGTATGAGTATGTTGGAGTTTTTATCTTTAAGTGCGTTTATGGTAGCTTGAACCCCAGCTTCCACTACCCCTATAACAGGGCATTTTGCAGCTTCACCCATCTCTTGTAGTGCGTAAGCACTAACAGTGTTACAAGCTACTATGATAAGGTCAATCTCGAAGTTTTTAAAAAACTCCACAGCTTCTATAGCGTATCTGATTATGGTGTTTTTATCTTTGCTACCATAAGGTACTCTAGCGGTATCTCCAAAATAGATAATCTCTTCAAAAAGATTATGTTCTAAAATGGACTTTACAACGCTTAGTCCACCTATACCGCTATCAAATACACCTACCTTCATAAACTAACTAGCTGTTTGGATTCATACTCTCTAAGAACTCTTCATTCGTAGATTTCTTTTTCATCATATTGTAGATAAATTTAAGAGCTTCAACTTCATTCTCTTGCTTATGAAGCATCTGACGAAGTATGTAAACTTTTTGCAGAACTTCAGGACCGATAAGAAGTTCATCTTTTCTAGTTCCAGATTTAAGAATGTCGATTGCTGGGTAGATTCTTCTATCTGCGATTTTTCTATCAAGTACAACCTCAGAGTTACCAGTACCTTTGAACTCCTCAAAGATAACTTCATCCATTCTACTTCCAGTATCTATCAGTGCAGTAGCTATGATAGTTAAACTTCCACCGTTTTCTATATTTCTAGCTGCTCCAAAAAATCTTTTTGGTTTGTGAAGTGCGTTTGCATCCACACCACCTGAGAGTACTTTACCACTTGATGGTGTAGCAGTGTTGTATGCACGAGCAAGTCTTGTGATAGAGTCAAGAAGTATAACTACATCTTTACCAAGTTCAACTCTTCTTTTTGCTTTCTCAATTACCATCTCAGCCACTTTTACATGGTTTTTTGCTGGCATATCAAATGTTGAGTTATAAACTTCACCCTTAACACTTCTCTCCATATCAGTTACCTCTTCAGGTCTCTCATCAACTAGTAAAACCATCAAGTCAACTTCAGGGTTGTTGCGTGTGATGCCGTGAGCTATCTCTTTTAAAAGCTCAGTTTTACCACTTCTTGGAGGTGCAACTATAAGTGCTCTTTGCCCTTTACCAATAGGCGCAAAAAGATCCATCATACGACCAGTTAAGCCATCTTCACGGTACTCTAGTTTAAACTGATGCGTAGCATAAAGTGGAGTTAGGTTTTCAAAAAGTGGTCTTTTTTTACTCTCTTCAGGTGGGAGGTAGTTTATAGCCTCTATCTTGATAAGTGCGTAGTATCTCTCTTGATCTTTTGGAGGTCTAACTTGACCTGTTACTATGTCACCATTACGAAGTGCAAAACGGCGAATCTGGGTATTAGATACATAAGAGTCGTTTACAGAGTCATCAAAACTCTTATCAATCGAGCGTAAGAAACCATAACCATCAGGCATAATCTCTAAGATGCCAGTAAAAAGTACATAACCGCCTTGAGCAGTTTGAGCTTTTAGTATCTCAAAAATGATATCTTGTCTTTTATAATCGTACGGGTGTTCGATATTCAACTCAGTAGCTATAGTTACAAGCTCATCTAAAGGCTTTGCACGAAGATCTTCAACACTTGTTCCAACTACTGGTTTGTGTGAACGAGATTTTGTGCTATTTGTTGCACTTTTAGTACTTTTGCGGGGTTTTTGTGGAGCGTTTTCACTCATGAAGTAATTACCTTAGTTTTTTGATTTTTTAATGTAGGGGAGATTTAAGTTATCTTTTTGATGACGAAATTCTACTATAATATGAAGTTTAAGTCAAGTATCTAAGCGTAGATGCTTTTGTTAAACTCATCAAACCTCTCAAGAGTTTTCTCTAAAAGCATCCTCATATTATCAAAGATATCAGTTTGCATCTCTTTTGGTAGTTTGTTATTTTTCATAGAATCATCAAATAAACTAACTATACTGTTTTTTGTATAGTTTTTAGTGTTCTCATCCCTCTCTTTTTCTGGGTCAAATATAGATGCTATATCGTTTGCCACCTTACTCACAGGAGACTTTGGAGACTGCTCCTCTAACTCTTTTAAGAAGTTATCGATGCGAGGTTTTGCTATCTTCATAAACTCCTCAATCTCTTTTTTATCTTGCTCATCTAATCCATTTGAATCCATCTCAAAGTTAAAAGATTGCATCGATGAAAAGCTAAGAGATGATGACTCAGAACCATTTTTGTTATCGTATCTCATAGATGCTGCGTTTTCGTTATTAAAACCCATCTTTATAACATCACCGCTAGATGTTTTCATAGTTATATCAAGTGTATGTGAGCGGTAAGCATCCATACCATAAGAGGTTGATGTGTTCATGATAGATCCTTTTTTTTACTTACCAAACAAATCGACACAAACTATTAATGTTTTAAATTTGCTATGTTATCAACTACAGCAGAGATGTTCATCTTCGCTTCATTTAGAGTTTTTTGTGTGTTTTCTGCAAGTTTACGCACCTCATCTGCAACTACTGCAAATCCACGACCATGTTCACCAGCCCTTGCAGCTTCTATAGCAGCGTTTAGGGCTAAGAGGTTGGTTTGATCAGCTATATCTGAGATGGTCTCTAAAACTTTAAATATATCACGGCTTTGATGTTGAAGTGACTCTAGTTTAGAGTTAAACTCCGCATTTTTCATCTCAGCTTCTTGATCATTTTTGGTTTGAACTTTTAGAAGTTGCTCTAGTTTTTTCTTCTCATCAAGTAGCTCTTTTAGTCTATCGTTTAACTCATCTACTGCATCTTTGTGGGACTCTTTTAGCTCTTTTGATTCGTAAGATATATCTTGATGCTTTTGCTCCATCTCTTTGAAGTTTTTAGCTAAAGACTCTTTCTCTTTTTTTACACTATTTACCTCTTGGGTTAGGTTGTAGTTCTCATTTTTAAGCATCTTTAGCTCATCACTGTTATCGTTTAGAGGGTAAAGGTTGTTTGAGTCATTTTGAGTTTCATCTTTTTTACCAAATAAAAAGAATCCCATAACCGCACCGACTACTATCCCTATAACAGATGACAAGATTAAAAATAAAACTGTGTTGTCATCTTTTGGTTTAGGTGGTTCCTCTTTTTTCTCTACCACTTTAACTACAGGCTCTTTTAAACTCTCTATTGCCATAGCGTTCATTTTTGAGTAAAGCTCTCTTAACTTCTCTATATCATCTGAGTTTAGATTATCGTTATGCTCGTGAAGTTTTGCAAATACCCTTTGTGTTTCATTCTCAACTTTTTTTAGCTTTTTAGCTTGTGTAGCTTTATCTGAAAGTGAATAAGTTATCTTCTCATGAGTTGATGATATAAGATACTCAAGATACACCTTGTCTTCATAGTTGAGTTTTGAGGAGATATTATTGAACTCATCTTTTAATTGATTATAGTTCGATTCTATCTCACTAGGACTAGCAAATGTAACAACTGTTGTTATGATTAATGTGATTAAAGTTTTCATAACAGACACATTAGCATAAAATATTCCATATTTTGATAAAATGGCATTTATGAAGAAAAAATACAATATTTTAGTAACAAACGATGATGGATATGAGGCAAAGGGCTTACTAGTTTTAGTAAAAGCTCTAAGAGAGTTGGATGATGTGAAAGTTACAGTAGTAGCACCAGCAAATGAGAAGTCTGCTTGTGGACACTCACTCACACTGGTTCGCCCACTTAGGTTTGTAAGTGTAGGGGATGATTTTTACAAGCTTGATGATGGGACTCCTAGTGATTGTGTTTACCTCTCACTTAGCACTATGTTTGAAGATGAGCGACCAGATTTGTTGGTGAGTGGCATCAACCGCGGCTCAAATATGGGTGAAGATATCACATACTCAGGAACGGCTGCTGGTGCTATGGAGGGGGTACTTCATGGCATCCCATCTATTGCTATTAGTCAAGTGATGGATTTTACAAATCCTGATGGTGATTTTTCACTAGCTGCAAAAACTATAAAAGAGATAGTTTCAAAGATAAAAAATGGTTCATTTCCACTTCCACAGCGTGAGTTTTTAAATATAAATATCCCATCAGATGCACAAGATGCTAAGATGATGGTAACTTACGCAGGTTACAGACACTACGCAAACGACTCCCATGTTCACCGTAATCCAAGGGGTGAGGAGCATCATTGGCTGGGTCTGCATCCACTTGCATTTTCTAAGCGTGATGGAGTTGATGGGATGAGTGATT
>JAFGVR010000120.1 GCA_016937915.1 Campylobacterales bacterium
AGAATAATGGAAGTGCTGCCATATTTAAGATAAAGTTTGTAAAACCTTAGTTGTCATAGCTTTTAGTTTTATAAACATAACAGCAACTAAAAAAAGCTTTTAAACTTTTAGCAAAATACGGTGAGGAGCTATTTTCCAAAAAAAAGTGTTACAAACGAAGAAAGTTATAGTAGTTCTAGATTATCACTCACAAAATCAAATCTAGCTGGATATATTTTTTGCTCTAAACATCTCACAATCTCTACCGCTACTTTGAAACACGACCATTGATGGAATCATTTTTGATTTAAACCCATACGCTTTGCATCCGTAAGGGTTGTTTGGTTGCCATGTGACGAAAAAATATACACATCTTCTACAGTTTATCTTTTTATTACTCATAGGCGAATTTTATCATATTTGGATACAATTTAAAAAATTATACAAAAGAGAATTATTTTATGGACAAAATACTTTTAATGTTACAACTTCAAAATCAGCTTAACGATTCTACAAATGGTGAGGATTGGGTAAAGGGAGTTACTAAAAACGGTAAAACTATAAATTGGCAAAGATGTATCTATATGGAGTGTGCAGAGATAATCGATAGTTTTTCGTGGAAGCATTGGAAAAATATAAATCAAGAGCCAGACTGGGCAAATCTTCAAATAGAAGTGGTAGATATCTGGCACTTTGTGATGAGTTTAGCGATAGAGAACTACTCTAAAAACCTAAAAGGTGGCATCGAGGAGTTGGCTTTAAATATCTCTTCATTTGATAACCTTTTAAAAATAGATGGAGAAAGTAGTGAGTTTGCATCCGAAGATGAAGTTATGGAAAAAGTTGAAGAGATTATGGCAATAGTTTTAGATAAAAACTCAGATAATATAGAAAAACTGATAAAACAGTTTTTTGAGCTTGTTGTTATGAGTTCTTTAAATCTTCAAACACTTTATAAACTTTATGTAGGTAAAAATATCTTAAACCAATTTCGTCAAGATAACGGTTATAAAGATGGCACATACATAAAAGTATGGGGTGGGGAAGAAGATAATGTTATCATGAAACGCATCTGGGAAGAACATGAAAATATTTCACCTGATGGGCTTTATAGAGAACTTACAAAGCTATATCTAGCATTTAATAAAAAATAGATTTTATGAGTGATATCTTAGATGTGAAAAATCTCTCTTTTGGGTATCAAAAGGGTGATCTTTTATTTGATGATTTTTCACTTAAACTTAAAAAAGGTGAGATAAAAGCGGTAGTAGGTCCCAGTGGTATCGGGAAAAGTACCCTTTTTGAACTCATCCTTGGCAACCTCAAACCAATATCTGGAACTATAAAAAGTACCACTCATTCACTTGTATTTCAAGACCCATATAGTTCATTTCATCCAAGTTACACAATCCTAAATCAGATAAAAGATGTGTGTGATATATCTGATATAGATAGACTTCTAGAGAGTTTTACTCTAGAATATGAGCTACTTCTAAAACTTCCACATGAACTCTCAGGTGGACAGCTTCAACGAGCTTCCATTATAAGAGCTATCCTTATGAAACCACAAATCCTCCTCTTAGATGAACCAACATCAGCACTTGACAACATCATTCAGCTTGAAGTGATGAAAGAACTTTTAAAACACCTATATAAAATGGGTATGTTACTTATAACTCATGATATCGATTTGGCAAAGTGGTGTGCCGATGAGATTATAATTTTATAGTATGTAAAATATATATTCTTATTTCTGTATATAAAATATACAGAAATTTTGAAAAAGAATATCCTTCTTGTTGATATAATTTTCCTACAAAACAAGTGAAGGAGATGAAATGGAAAATTTCACTGATGTACAATATATCCTAAATGGCTTCTTAATGTTATTTGGTGGTATTCTAGTAATGTGGATGGCAGCAGGTTTTGCTATGCTTGAAGCTGGGTTAACAAGAACAAAAAATACTGCGACTATTCTTACTAAGAATGTAGCATTATTTGCTATAAGCTGTATTATGTTTTACTTCGTAGGTTATAACCTAATGTATGGTGAGGGAAGCTCATTTATAGGAAGCGGTTTCGCATTAAGCGGTATAGCTTATGATGATCACTCTGTAATGGCAGACTTTTTCTTCCAAGTAGTGTTTGTTGCAACAGCAGCATCTGTAATATCAGGTACAGTGGCTGAGAGAATGAAAATGTGGCCGTTTTTAATCTTTGTAGTAGTACTTTCGGCATTTATCTATCCGATACAAGGTCACTGGACATGGGGTGGAACAGCTCTAGGTGGTTTAATAGATGGTTTCTCTGACTTTGCAGGTTCAACTATAGTTCACTCTGTTGGTGGATGGGCAGCGTTAGCTGGTGTTATCATCCTTGGAGCTAGAAAAGGTAAATACACTAAAGATGGTAAAGTAAGACCAATCCCTGGTTCAAATATGCCTTTAGCAACTCTTGGTACACTTATCTTATGGATGGGTTGGTTTGGATTCAACGGTGGTTCTCAACTTGCTATGGGTACAAAAGATGATATAGACGCGATAGGTATGGTAATGGCAGCAACTAACATGGCTGCAGCAGTTGGTGCTATGACAGCAGCGATACTTACTCAACTTCTATACAAAAAAGTTGATTTGACTATGGTTTTAAATGGTGCATTAGCAGGTCTTGTTTCTGTAACAGCAGCTCCTGATACTGGTATGGGTTATGCGACAATCGTTGGTGTAGTTGGTGCAGCTTTAGCGGTGTTTGCAGTACCATTCTTTGATAAATTAAAACTAGATGATCCTGTTGGTGCTCTTTCAGTTCACCTTGTAGCTGGTATCTGGGGAACTTTAGCAGTGGGTATCTTTGGAAATGGTGAGTTTATAGCTCAACTTAAAGGTGTGGTTGTTATAGGTGCGTTCGTATTCGTAACATCTTTTATAGTATGGAAAGTGCTTGATATGGTAATGGGTCTAAGAGTTGGAGAACAAGAAGAGATTGAAGGTCTTGATATCCATGAACTAGGTCTTGAAGCTTACCCTGAGTTTAAAAGAAACTAAGAAGTAATAGTTGTAATCTTAGCAAAGCTAGGATTACGATAGATTTAATAATAGGAGAACAAAATGAAAAAGATGGAAGTTATCATCAAACCTTTTAAATTAGAAGATGTAAAAGACGCTCTTGCTGATATAGGGATAACAGGTATGACAGTATCTGAAGTAAAAGGTTATGGTAGACAAAAAGGGCATAACGAGCTTTATCGTGGTGCTGAGTATGTTGTTGACTTTTTACCAAAAATCAAGATGGA
>JAFGVR010000121.1 GCA_016937915.1 Campylobacterales bacterium
CAAATTGAACCTTCTGCCCCTCAGAGATTGGTCCCGCCATCACAAGAGTTCCATTATCAACAGCCAAAGGCGTCCTAGCTACAACAGTTAAACCATCTTTATATAAAAGTTGAAAATATGGTAATCCTTTAGCATTATTTTCAAAAATCTGTGCACCCAAATATCTTTTAAAAATCTCTACACTATTTTCACCATCTATCTCATAAAGAATATTTTTTTCTGCCTTTGTAATCGTAAACTCTTTACCTATTGGGATCCAGTTTAAATTATATCTATAATCTGCATACAAATTTTTAGATGAAAATGAAACTGCTACACTCCCCCTATCATAAATAGTACCATCAAGAAAAACATAAGTTTTTTGAAGCTTAAAGTTATCACCAGATAAACCTCCTGCTACTATAACATCTGGATTTTTTTCATTAAAACTATTTATAAAGCCCTCATAATCAGAACCTTTTAACCCTTCACTAAGAACAACTATAGCTTTTGTATCCTCTTTATATATTTTAGATGCAATTTTACTACCAGATTTTTTATCAGTATCCTTAGTATACGCAGCTTTTAATGTTGTATTTTCAAAATAACTAACACTAATAACAGTCGTTCCATCATAAATTTTAGCATTAGATATCTCACCTGCTGTAGTACTACCCAAAACTATCGCTCGTGGAAATTTTTTTGTAATTTTTTTAACTAATTTTGATAATTTAATCTCATCTTCTAAAGATGAAAAAATCTGAACCAAAACTGATTTATAACAACTCCTTAAAGCTTCATTCTGAGCTTTTTTCAACTCTTTCTTATCATCGCTTTTAAAAACAAAGTGTTTCATAAATTATCCTATACTAAATACTATAAACAAAATAAACGATATTATACCACTTAAGATTGCATAGGGGATTTGGCTTTTCACATGTTCTATGATTTCACATCCACTCGCCATTGATGATATTATCGTGGTATCAGATATTGGTGAGCAGTGATCACCAAATACACCTCCAGATATTACAGCACCTATACATAAAGCTACATCTGCATCCATCCCAACAGCCATTGGAACCGCTATGGGTATCATTATACTAAATGTCCCCCAACTTGTCCCTGTTGAGAATGATATGATGCAACTAAGCAAGAAAATAGCACTAGCTAGATAAAGCACATCAAAACCATCTCCAAACAAAGATGCTAGATAAAGACCAGTTTTTAGTCTAGTTGTAACCTCACCTATAGCAAACGCTAACAAAAGCACTACTACTATGGGGATAAGAGATTTTGCTCCACTATATGAAGTTTTTATCCAACTCTTTGCATCTATAGTTCCACTACCAACATAGTAAAAAAATAAAAACACCCATACACTAAGCATAGTATAAAAGATGGAGCTAGACCCGCTACCGTTTAATATATCCCCATCCCCAGTTAGATACAAAAAGAAAAATACTAAAAAAACCATTAAAAATATAGGGATAATCATATAAAACTTATTGGAGTTTGAGGTGGTAGCAGTTGTAATTATGGATGGTTTGTATCTTACTTTTTTCATATAACCCAAATCTATATTGAACCATATAGCTAAAAATGTAACAACCAAAGCACTCAAAGCATAAAAATTATAAAATACCGCATCTATAAGTATATCTACCCCATTTCCAGAGATGCTACCCATCTCTATCTGTGTAGATATAAGTCCCAAAAGTAAAGCTCCCCAGCCATTTAAAACTATAAGTGAACTAATAGGTGCTGAAGTTGAATCACAAACATAAGCAAGTTTTGCATAAGGGATTTTATATCTATCGCAAAGTGGTTTGCCAACTGCACCCGATATAAGTGCAGTGATGGTTGACTCTACAAATATAATTACACCAATCACATAACTAAGCATAAGGGCTGAACGCCTTGATGTAACAAGTGAGTGCTTATTTTGGATGTAATCAACAAAAGCATCTATCCCACCAGTTTTTTGGATAAGTGCCATGATACTACCCACTAAAGTAGCAAATCCCAGTGTCTTAAGTATCCAAGGTTCACTTAAAAGGGATAAAAAGAGTAAAACAAAAGACTCTAAAGATGCGTAAAAAGAAAAATCGTTGAGTATAAAAATACCTATGATTATGCCGCTAAGAAGCGACAAAATCACATTTTTAGAATAAAGAGCCAAACCGATGGCTAAAACTGATGGTATGAGGGATAAAGCTGATAGTTCTATAACTAAAACTCTGTACTAAGTAGAACAAGTCCAGCTCTACCAAACTGCTCTTTATAACTTTCACATTTTTTCTCTTTTACTATACTAAATCCAAGTTTTTTGTAAAAAAGTATATGATCCATAGAACCTATCTCAACTACTGTTTGAGCTATTCTATACCCTTTAAGTCTAGCGGTTAAAAGAGATTTTTGCATAAGTGCTTTTAAAACACCAACATCTATAAACCCTTTTTTCTCCTCCATAAAGTCAAACATCAAAGTTCTGTTATTTGGTTCAAACTGACACTCAAACAAAACTTCTAAACTCTCATCTATACTATCAGGACACCCTATCTCTTTAAGTGCATCCATAAACACTTTATGTGTAGCTATTCTAGGCTCATAGCTACATAAAGTACCTACGCTCTCACCATCCATCTGTGCAACTAAGAAATTATTAAAATGGCAATGGTTCTTAGCCTCAGTTTGAGTCAACGCCTCAAGTTTACTCAAGATAATACTATCATCGTGAGTTTCAAATATAACATCAAATATACCGCTATTCTTACCAGCTCTTGAACTTTGTAAAATCATTTTTGCCAAAAATGGAGCATCCGAAGAAACAGCTTTTCTAATCTCTATACCCATAATCTACTTCTTAATTTAAAATCATTTGATAAGTATCTTAACATATATTAGGCTAAAAAGTTTCTTAAATTTTATTTATGAATGGAGTTGGATGAAGTTACTAAACTTCATCCTCTTTTTGCATACGATCTTTTGCTTCAATACCCATCAAAGAAAGACCTATTTTTATAGAGAGTGCTACTACCATATATAGTTTTAGCAGTTTTAGTTCATCTTCACTTCCTATGACTCTTACATCATAGTAAAATTTATGCAAAGATGCTGCCAAAGATTTTAGATAATCTGGCAATTTTTGAATTTGGCGAGTATTAAATGCATCTTCAACCACTTCAGGTAAAAGAAGTGCATCAAATAAAAGTGAATCTCCAGCTTCGCCAAGACCTTTAAGTGATGCAGATAAAATCTTCTCTTCACTAAAATCACTTTTACTTAAAATAGTTTTTATCCTAGCATGAGCGTATTGGATATAAAAAACAGGGTTTGAGCTATCTTGTTTTTTAAATTCAGAGATATCAAACTCTAAAGCTGTATCGCTTTTTTTAGATGCAAATATAAATCTAAGTGCATCAGAGCCTATCTCCTCAACAATATCACTCATAAGGATAACATTACCAGCTCTTTTACTCATCTTATATGGTTGTCCATCTTTTAAAAGGCTAACCATTTGAGAGAGTTGTGTTTCAAGTTTAGAACTATCGTACCCTAAAAACTCAACTGCAGCATTCACACGAGGGATATATCCATGGTGATCAGCTCCCCAGATGTTGATATAATAATCATATCCACGCTCAAATTTTTGGTTATGATAAACTATATCACCAGCTAGATATGTTGGACGACCATCTTCACGAACAACTACTCTATCTTTCTCATCACCCTTAGACTCAGATGCTATCCATACTTTGCCATCTTTTTCATAGACACCATCACCCATCTTTTTCATAACTCTTTCCCAGTCATTATAAAGTGATGATTCATTAACAAAACTATCAAAAGTTATATTTATATCTTTTAGAGATTTTACTATTATCTCCATAACCTTATCTTTAGCCCAAAGTGCCAACTCTTTTTGTTTAGACTCATCTCTAAAGATATCATCACCAAAAAGTTTAGAAGCCTCTTTTGCTAGTTCAGTTAGATACTCTCCACGATAGTAACTCTCAGGATACTCAACATCTTCATTTAGAAGTGATGAACGAGCTTCTAACTGAATAGATAAACCAAGTAAGTCTATCTGATTACCAGCATCGTTTACATAATACTCTGCAGTTATATCATAACCTAGGTGTTTTGCAAGTTTATAAAGGGTATCTCCATAAACCGCACCCCTAGCATGACCTATGTGAAGTGGTCCTGTTGGGTTTGCACTTACAAACTCTAAAAGGATTTTATCTTTTTTTTCACCCTTAGCAAATTCTGACTGATTCTCTAATGCCCAATTTGCATACTCACTTAAAAAGTTTTCACTCAAACGAAAATTTAGATAACCTTTTACAGACTCAACACTAGAAAAAACATCAGATTCACCAAAAGAGGAAGCTAATTCATCTGCTATGACCATAGGTGATTTTCTAAGCTCTTTTGCCAACGAAAAAGCTATAGGTGTAGCAAAATGACCAAATGAGCGGTCACGAGGTTTCTCTAAAACTACCTCTTTACCTATAGTTTCGCGTAAAATTTCTGATACACGCTGTTTCAATTTTTAAGCTTGTGTAGTAGTTTTTGTAGCTTCAGCTGGTTTCTTATCTTCAGTTGACTCTACTTTTTTTGTAGCATCTGCAGCAACATTTTCTGCCCCATCTGCATCTTTCATCTCATCTTTAAAGTTTTTGATCCCTTTTCCTATCCCTTTTGCAAGTTCAGGTATTTTTTTAGCACCAAAAAGTAATACAACGATTAGTAAAATTATAAGTAGCTCTTGTCCACCAGGCATTCCCATATTATTTCCTTCATATCATAAATTATTCGCATGAGTATATCTACTCAATGCTGTAAGTTCACTTATTACAATAGTTAATAAAGTGTTATTAGTTTATATCTTCCCAGTTATTTACAAAATTGTTAATCTTCTCAACTGGAATCTTTAATCTTGCAGTTTTTGCTATCTGCTTTAAAACATCAGCAGCTACATCTAAATCATCATTTACAACTACAAAATCGTATTCAGATATCCTCTGAATCTCCATTTTAGCCATATTTATCCTCTTGTCTATAACCTCTTGGGAATCGGTGTCCCTCTTTTGAAGTCTGTTTTTTAACTCTGACAAAGTTGGTGGTGTTATAAATACAGATGTTGTAATATCTCCAAGTCTGTTATTTATAGCAGTATTGCCTTGAACATCTATATCAAATATAACAAGTTTACCCTCTGATAAAGCCTCTTTTACAGGTTTTATAGATGTGCCATAATAATTGCCATGCACTAAAGCATACTCTAAAAAATGTTCATCTTCAATATCTTTTTTGAACTCTTCCTCGCTTACAAAATGGTAATGAACACCATTAATTTCACCATCTCTCATACCTCTAGTGGTAGTAGATATTGAAAAATAATAATCCCCTATCTCATCTTTTATCTTGTTTATCAAAGAACTTTTTCCAGCCCCACTAGGACCAGACAAAACAAGAACTACGCCATTATTCTTATACATTAGTCATCACCTAAAGTAATATTTATATTGATTTTCATCCCTTTAAGAGATGCCGCTACTTGCTTATCGCTAAGTGCTGCTAAAAGTGTTTTTAGTGCTTCGACACCATCAGCTTTAACTTCAGAATCATCACCTAAAGACTCTTCCTCTTTAATATCTTCAGCTATTTGAGGAGTTGTCACTACAGGCATTATAACTTCATCAGCTATCTCATCCAAAGCAGTATCATTAGCTTTATCTTCAATAGTTTCATCCTCTGCGTCATCTTGTTCTACAGCTAGTTCTTCATCCTCTTCAATTTCCTCTTCCACCTCTTCACCAACAGCAGCTTTTATATCATTACTAGTTAATGAATCTAATCCAGAGATATCCAAATTATCCATATCTTCCTCATCTAATTCAGTATCAAGATCATCTTGAGTAAGTTGACTAATCGATTCTTCTATTTTACTTTCAAAATCATCCTCTTGAGATTCTATATTATCTTCAATCTCTTCTTCAAAATCTAAATCAAATTCATCATTATCTAAAGAACTATTATCTGTTTCATCTTCTTCTAAAGATAGTTCACTATCTAATTCATCTGAAAAATCAACTTCCATATCTTCATCACTATCCAAACTAGAATTTAAATTATCTTCAAAACTAATATTATCATCTTCATCTGTATCTAATTCTAAATCATCATTCAAATTATCCTCAAATTCTATATCTTCATCATCTTCTAAATCGAGATTTTTTTCTAATTCTAAATCAGATTCATCATCAAGATTAAAAATATCTCCATCTTCAATCAATTCATCATCATTATCTAGTTCTTGTTCAAAATCAAACTCTTCTGAAAAATCATCAGATGATTTTTGTTCAGATAAATTTGGTTCATTAATTGCATCATCAAAATCTATACTATCACTATCTTCTAGTTCATTATTATCTAAATTTACTTGAGAATCATCCCCTACTTCATCTTCAAATTCATCCCCATCTAAATCCAACTCTATATTATCATCCAAATTATCATCAAGATCTAAAACATCATCTTCAAATCTTTCCTCAGATTCATCTTCCAATATTAAATCAGGTGTTTTTTGAGGTTCTAACTCTATATCTAATTCATCATCATCTAAGCCAATAGCAGAATCAAGTTCAAATTCATCATCCTCATCAAGATCTATCTCTTCATCTAATTCTTGAAAGTCTATACCTAATTCATCCTCAAGTGATTCCTCATCTTCATCCAAAAGACCTTTTACTTCATCCACATCTTCTCTATCTAAAATATTATCAATTTCATCAGAAGGTTCATCATCTAAAGATAGATCAACATCATAGTCACCTAAATCTTCATCTTCTTCTAAATTAATATCTTCACTTAATTCTTCTGAATCTAAAGTAACTTCATCTTCTTCTTTACTCAAATTTGAAAACATCTCTACAAGTTCAGTTGGCAAAAAAGGCTTTTGTAATATTGTTGTAAAACCAGCAACCTCTTTTGAATCTCTAGAACATATATAAAGTGATCTGTCGTATTTTACTTTTTCTCTTAACTGACTCATAATCTCATCGCTATATAAAGTATCATCAATAACTAAAAGATCATAATAGCTACCCTCTACATCATCAATAGAACTAACTGACTCAAGTTCGTTAGAGGTTTTTTGCGCACTCAATGTAACTAATTTATTAACGACTGGGTTGTCATTCAAAAGTAAAACCTTCACTTAATAATCCTTGTTCAAACTCTTTTGTATTATTGTACCCTAAAAAACATCTCCAAAATATTAAATGCTTCATGCATCTCATTTTTGACTATAAACATAATGACACTAAATGTAGCAATAAGCACTGCAAAAGAGATAGCTATCTTTATAGGAAAGCCAATAACCAAAACATTAAACTGTGGCATCGTTTTCATAATCATACCAAATATGATATCTTGCAAAATACCAAGTGCTATAGTTGGAAATGCTATCATAAATCCAACTACAAACATATTTGAAAAAGCTTTAATAGAATAATCAACAAGATTTTTTTCTAAAAGAAATCCACCAAGAGGGATATTTTGCAAAGAGCTGTCTATAAATATCAAAAGCCAATGATGCAAATCTATAGCAAATAATATCATCAAAGCCATAAGCGATAAAAACTGAGATATGATTGGCATAGAGATACCACTTTGTGGGTCAACTGCACTTGCCATTGAGAAACCCATCATGTGTGTTATAAGTCCACCACCAAATGTTATAACATTGTAAGCTATCTGAAGCACTAGCCCTATGGCCAAGCCAAACATAAACTCACTTAAAATAGCTATAACGATAGATACAACATTTATTTCTATCGCTAAAGGTGGCATCGATGGATAAAAAACTATAGCAAAGAAAAACGCCATAGAACCCCTGATATTTATTGGGATACTTTGGTGTGAAAATATTGGTGTAGCTATAAATAAAGCTGCAAAACGGAAAAAAAGAAGTATAAAACCAACTATAAATGTATCAGTAAAAACATGAGCCCAAGACATCTATACCTTTACTTTAAAGATATCAATTCTTTGTTTTCAAGTCTATAAACTTTGTCACATTCATTTGCAAGTTCTTCATCATGTGTGACTAAAATCATAGCTGCATCGTTTGAGTCTATATATTCAAAAAATATATCCATAACCTCACTTGCCGTGTGTTTATCAAGATTTCCAGTTGGTTCATCTGCAAAGATGATTTTTGGTTTTTTTGTCAAAACTCTAGCTATAGACACACGCTGCTGCTGACCGCCTGAGAGTTCTGTAACTTTTTGATTTATAACTTCAAAGATATTTAATCTTTTTAAAAGTTGCTCATCTATATCTTGATTTGATAAGATAGATGCTACTTCAAGATTTTCTAGTGCTGAGAAACCTTTAAAAAGATAATGTGATTGAAATATAAGCCCCAAATCATCACGCTTCATGGAAGACAACTCTTTTTTACTATAGCTAGAGATATCTTTATCAAATAACTCTATCTCTCCACTATCTGGTTCTAAAAGCGTTGAGAGTATGTGCAAAAGTGTAGATTTTCCACTTCCACTTGCACCTATAATTGCAATAGATTGTTTTTGTTCTAAAGTCAAAGAGATGTTTGAAAATAGTTCATAATCGAACTTGTGTGATAAGTTTTGTGCGGATAATAGATTCATAAAAGGATTATAGCGGAAATTTTAAATTTAGAAATATCTTTGGCGATAGCCAAAGATATTAACTCATTTGAGCAGCAACCTCTGCAGCGAAGTCATCTACTTTTTTCTCGATACCTTCACCAACCTCTAAACGGATGAAGTCAACGATCTCAGCAGTACCGCCAAGAGCAGCAGCAGCAGCTTCAACAGCTTGTGCTACAGTTTTTTTATCGTCAAGTACATAAGTTTGGTCTAGTAAAGCTTGCTCTTTATCTAAAGTAGTGTTATCATCGATAAAACGAGCTAATTGACCTGGAACGATTTTATCCCAGATTTTCTCAGGTTTACCTTGCTCTGCAAGTACAGCTTTGATATCAGCTTCAGCTTGAGCTAAAATATCATCAGTAAGTTGCATCATAGATACAAAAGTTGGAACATTTTTTAGTGGTTTTTTAAGACGCGCTAACTCTTCGTTCTCTTTTTTGATAGCTTCGATTCTACCATTTGTTTCGCTCTCAACATACTCAGAGCTGAAATCTTTGTAGCTTAAAACTTGTGGTTTCATAGCTGAAGCGTGCATTGCGATTTGTTTAAGAGTATCTCTCATCCCCTCAGCAGTTTTAGCTGAATCACATTTAGCTTTTACAATAACAGCTATACGGTTATTTGAGTGAACATAACCATTCATAGCTACAGTATCATCTTCAGCTTCTAAAGAACCAAAACGGCGAAGTTCAATCTTCTCACCGATTTTTGCAACTTCTTCAGTGAAGTATGAACCAAATGAAGTAGATTTTAAAGACTCAACACTCTCAGGTGAAGTTGAGAAAATCTCTTCTGTAGTTTTTAGAACTAAGTTTTGGAAACCTTCGTTTTTAGAAACGAAGTCTGTTTCAGAGTTAACCTCTATAACAGTAGCTTTTGAGAAGTCATCAGCTATTTTAAGTCCAACTAGACCCTCAGCTGCAACTCTATCAGCTTTTTTAGCAGCTTGAGCGATTCCTCTCTCTTTTAACCACGCAGTTGCTTTTTCCATATCTCCATTAGATTCTACTAAAGCTTTTTTACAATCCATCATTGGTGCATCAGTTGCTTCACGCAACTCTTTTACCATTGCCGCTGTAACTGCCATGATTATGCTTCCTCCGTAGTAAATTCTTCTTCGTTTACTTCTACATTTTCCATTGATTCTTCTGCATCATCAACTGAACTCTCAGTAGCTATTTCAGCAGTACCATCAGCTAAAGCTTTACCTTCATTGATAGCTGCAGTCATCTCACGACAGAAAAGTTGGATAGAACGGATAGCATCATCGTTACCTGGAATTGGGTAAGTGATAACATCTGGATCACAGTTTGTATCTAGTGGAGCTACAACTGGGATTCTTAAACAGTTTGCTTCTTGAACTGCGATGTGCTCTTTTACAGCATCTACAACAAAAAGCATATCTGGAAGTTTTTTCATATCACGGATACCACCAAAATATGACTCTAACTTCTCTTTTGTACGACCAAGCATTAAAGCTTCTTTTTTAGTTAAAAGATCAATTTGACCGTTTTCTTGCATAGCTTCGATAGCATCAAGTTTACGGATAGATTTTTGAATTGTTGGGAAGTTAGTAAGCATACCACCTAACCATCTGTTATCTACATACGGCATACCACATGCGATTGCAGCGTCTCTTACTGATGCACGAGCTTGTTTTTTAGTACCAACGAAAAGTACAGTCTTACCCTCAGCAGCAGCATCTACTACGATTTGGTAAGTGTTACGGAAATAACGAAGTGTTTTTTGTAAATCTATAATATAGATGTTTTTACGAACACCGAAAATGTATTTTTTCATTTTTGGG
>JAFGVR010000122.1 GCA_016937915.1 Campylobacterales bacterium
CTAGCTTAGCTATAAGATGTGGCTTAAATAACTCAAGTGCCATTTTTTTAGGTAATCCACACTCATCCATTTTAAGTGATGGTCCAACGACGATAACAGAACGCCCTGAGAAGTCAACACGCTTACCAAGAAGATTCTGACGGAAACGACCCTGTTTACCTTTAATAATCTCACTTAAAGATTTTAGTGGACGCTTATTTGCACCCTTAACCGCATTTGCACGACGACCATTGTCAAATAGAGCATCAACAGATTCTTGAAGCATACGCTTCTCATTTCTAACGATAATCTCTGGAGCTTCAAGTTCAACAAGACGCTTTAGACGCTGATTACGGTTAATTACACGACGATATAAGTCATTTACATCTGAAACTGCAAATTTACCACCATCAAGTGATACAAGAGGTCTTAAATCTGGTGGAAGAACTGGTAAAATAGTTAGCATCATCCATGCTGGGTTATTTCCACTGTTTAAGAAAGACTCGATTACTTTTAATCTTTTATTGATAGTTTTTCTTTTAGCTTCACTTCTTGTGTTATCTATCTCCTCTTTTAGAGATGTAAAAAGATCAACCAAATCAATAGTATCAAGTAGATCACGGATAACTTCACCACCCATACGAGCTTTAAATCCCAATTCACCGAATCTTTGAACTAATGTACGGTACTGCTCTTCATTTAATACATCATATTTTACAACTGGAGTTTTTGCTTCAGCATCATAATATGCCTCTCCACCCTCTTCTACGATATATGCCTCATAATAAAGTACGCGTTCTAGATCTTTCATCTTGATACCTAAAAGTGTACCTATACGAGATGGAAGAGAATTAACATACCAGATATGAGCTACTGGAGTTACAAGCTCTATGTGACCCATACGGCTACGGCGAACTTTTGTAGATGTTACTTCAACACCACACTTCTCACACACAACACCTTTGTAACGCATCTTCTTATATTTACCACAAATACACTCATAGTCGCGTACTGGACCAAATATTTTTGCACAAAATAAACCATCGCGTTCAGGTTTTAAAGTACGGTAATTGATTGTTTCAGGTTTTTTAACTTCACCGTGACTCCAAGATAAAACTCTCTCAGGAGCTGCAAGGCGAAATTGCAGCTGTTTTATATCTTTTGGTCTATTGTTTTCAGTTACTTCTACAGGTACTAATTTACTCATCGTCTTGAACCTCGTCTAAAATTTCTACATCTAGTGCAAGTGATTGCAACTCTTTAGTAAGTACAAACAGAGTTTCTGGGATACCAGATTCTGGTACTAACTCACCTTTTGTGATAGCTTTATAAGCACGAACACGACCATCTACATCATCTGATTTGATAGTTAACATCTCTTTAAGAACTGCAGAAGCACCATAAGCCTCAAGAGCCCAAACCTCCATCTCTCCAAATCTCTGACCACCAAATAAAGCTTTACCACCAACTGGTTGTTGAGTAACAAGTGAATATGGACCAGTTGAACGAGCGTGAATTTTCTCATCAACTAAGTGGTGAAGTTTTAAGATATACATATAACCAACATTTACACGCTCTTTAATTCGTTCACCTGTTTTACCGTTATATAAAACAGTTTTACCATCTTCATCCATTTTAGCTAATTCATAAAGCTTTTCAAACTCAGTAGCATTTACACCCTCAAAAATAGGAGTAGCAAATCTAACACCTTTTGCCCAGTCGCGTGCATGTCGTAAAAACTCTTCATCGCTCATAGCACCAATTACTTCAGATGCATTCATCATACTTGCAGTATCTGCAATCTGAATCATTTTTGCTCTTAAGTTATCTATATAATCTTTTTGTCTGCTATCAAATTCTGCTTGAATCTGATTTCCAAGTTCACGACCAGCCATACCAAGGTGCATCTCTAAAATCTGACCAATATTCATACGAGATGGAACCCCTAGTGGGTTTAGACAGATATCTACACTTCTTCCATCTTCCATATATGGCATATCAACTTCAGGAACTATCGTTGAAACGATACCTTTATTACCGTGACGACCAGCCATTTTATCACCAACTTTTAATTGACGCTTAGTAGCTATATAAACTTTTACATATTTAACTACACCATTTGGTAAGATATCATCTTTTTCAAGTATAGTTAATTTTTCCTCATGCTCATCTCTAAAAAGACGCTTTTGCTTTTGGAAATAGTTTTTAGTTTTAGTATATTCGTTTTGAATCTCATCTGAAAAAGATTTAACAATAGCATTCATAGCAAAACGGTTAACCTCTTGTAGATCATCAGGATTGATTGTATCACCAGCCTTATAATCAGTCTCACCTATAGTGATATCTGCTCTTAATGGCTCTTTAGTTAAAAGTTTAGCAACACGAAGCATCTCCTCTTTATCTATCATAAGAAGTCTGTCATAATGCTCACGCTCTAAATAATCTCTCTCCTCTTTCTCAAGCTCTAATGTACGAGGATCTTTGTCATAACCTTTTTTAGTAAAGATTTTAACATCAACTACTACACCCTCCATAGATGGTGCACAATACAAAGATTTATTTACAACATGTCCAGCTTTTTCACCAAATATAGCACGAAGTAAACGCTCTTCAGGAGTTGGTTTAACTTCACCTTTTGGTGACACTTTACCAACTAAAATCATACCACCACTTACATTTGTACCAATTTTTACGATACCGCTCTCATCTAAGTGTGCTAATTCATCATCACGAACATTAGGTATGTCACGAGTTATCTCTTCAACGCCGTGTTTAAGTTCTCTAGCTTCAACCTCTTTTTCATAAATATGAACTGAAGTAAATTGATCTTTACGGATCATTCTCTCTGAAATTACAATAGCATCCTCAAAGTTATAACCGTTCCACGGCATGAAAGCAACCATAGCGTTAACACCAAGAGCAAGCTCCCCTTGATCCATATTTGGACCATCAGCAATAATTTGACCCTTTTCTACTATATCACCAACTTTAACGATTGGTTTTTGACCAAAACAAGTGTTGTTGTTTGTACGAAGATTTTTTTGTAATGGATAATAATCTATATATATTTCACCCTCATCATCACCCATTACATATATATGTCTTCCATCAACCTTTTCAACTTTACCACCACGCTTAGCTTTTACACATTCCCAGCTATCACGAGCTACAAGTTTCTCAACACCAGTACCAACCATAGGAGCTTCAGGTCTTAACAATGGAACAGCTTGACGCTGCATGTTTGAACCCATAAGTGCACGGTTAGCATCATCGTGTTCAAGGAATGGAATAAGTGATGCAGCTACACCAACCATCATACTTGATGAAAGGTCTGCGTATTGACACTCTTTTACAGATTTTAATAAAATCTCTCCATCTTCTCTAACAGTAATTAGTTCTTCTACGAACTGACCATTTGCATCTAATTTATTTGATGCAGCAGCTATCATAACACCCTCTTCTTGAGTAGCAGTTAGATAAACGATTTCGTTTGTTACAACTCCATCTTTCATCACTTTATAAGGTGCTTCAATAAAACCATGCTCATTTACTTTAGAGTAAGTTGCCAAAGTATTGATAAGACCAATGTTTTGCCCCTCTGGAGTCTCAATTGGACAGATACGACCATAATGAGTTGGGTGTACGTCCCTTACCTCAAATCCAGCACGCTCTTTAACAAGACCACCCTCACCAAGAGCTGAAAGACGACGCTTATGAGTAACCTCTGAAAGTGGATTAGTTTGATCCATAAATTGTGACAACTGACCACCAGAGAAGAACTCCATAACAGTTGAAGTTATCATTTTAGAGTTTATAAGATCATGAGGCATAAGCTCAGCCATTGGCCCACTCATAGTTGATAATTTGTCACGAATAGCTTTTTGCATCTTTACAAGACCATTGTGTAACTCATTACCTAAAAGCTCACCAATTGATCTAATACGACGATTACCTAAGTGATCTCTATCATCTATATGACCTTGACCATTTTTAACTTTGATAATATATTTTACAGATGCAATGATATCTTCATGAGTAAGAACCGTTACATATTCAGGGATTTTTAACTGAAGTTTGTGGTTCATTTTCATACGACCAACTTTAGTTAAATCATATCTCTCAGGATCAAAGAATAATTGATTAACAAATACTTTAGCAGCTTCTTTAGTTACTGGTTCACCTGGACGCATAACTTTATAGATACGGATAGCCGCAAGGTCATTCTCATCCTCTATATCTTCAGTTTGTTTTAAAAGTTTTAATGAATCTGCATCAGCATTGAATGCGTTGATAACCGAACTATCAACACCCTCAGCCAAATCATTCGCTATCTTAAACTCACTAACACCAATCTCAACTAATTTCTTTAATTTTGTCTCATCAATATGAGTCATAGTATCAAAAAGTATCTCACCTGTTTCTGGATCTATTATTGGCTCAGCTAAATAACGCTCTAGTAATACATCAATAGGATATTCAACTTTCTCTATTCCACTCTCAACTAGTTTTTGAGATTTTTTAACTGAAAGTCTTTTACCAGCTGCTACTATTAAATCACCATTAACATCAACTAAATCATAGTTCAATCTTCCATGATAATCTTTTGGATTAAAATCTATCACAAATTTTGAATCATCTATATTTATAGTTTGTATTGGATAGAAAAGCTTTAAAATATCTTGTTTAGAGTAACCAAGTGCACGAAACATTATAGTTACAGGTACCTTACGGCGTTTATTTATTCTCATGTAAAGTATATCTTTTGGATCATACTCAAAATACAACCATGAACCACGATCAGGAATTATTTGACCAGTATATATAAGTTTATTTCCAGAAGTTGTAGCTTCTTCCTCTTTGAAGATAACACCAGGTGAACGGTGAAGCTGATTTACAACAACGCGTTCTACACCATTGATAATAAACGATGTTCTATCTGTCATTAAAGGGATATCACGAACAAATATACTTTGTTCTTTTATATCTTTTACACCAAGCTTCTCTTTAGTGTTTTCATCTCTATCCCATAATACTAAACGCGTTTTCATTCTTAAGCTTACTGCATAAGTTAAAGCACGCTCCATACATTCGCGAACTGTATATTTAGGGTTAGTAACTTCACTTTCAACATATTCTATAGTTAATCTATTTTGAGCATCATGGATAGGAAATACAGATTGGAATACTTTTTCTATTCCACTTTGACTTCTATCTTTAGCATCTAACATTAAGAAAGTATCATAAGAGCTTTGTTGAAGTTGTAAAAGATTAGGGACTTCTATTTGTTGAGGGGTTTTTGCAAAGTCTACACGAAGACGATTTCCAGAGTATAAAGTGTTTAACATAGGCTACCTCGATGAGTTGTTAATTTATATTCAAGCGTCCTTGAATATTTTTTTTGAAGGCTCTTAAAAATTAAGAGCTGATTTAAAGTGCTTATAAACGACATAAGGGCACTTTTAGAAAAAGTTTAAAACCTCTTCTAAAAGCGCCCGAAAGTAAGACATAGATTGGCAAAAAGCCAATCTATCTTTGTTAAATAAAAATTATTTAACTTCTACTTTAGCACCAGCTTCTTCTAGCTCTTTTTTAGCAGCTTCAGCAGTATCTTTATCTACACCCTCTTTGATTTTTGATGGAGTAGCTTCACATGCTTCTTTAGCTTCTTTTAAACCAAGACCAGTTAAAGCACGAACAACTTTAATTACATTGATTTTTTTAGCACCAGCATCAAGTAGTACTACATCAAATTCAGTTTGCTCTTCAGCAGCTGCAGCAGCTACACCAGCACCAGCAACTGCTACAGGTTGAGCAGATACACCGAATTTTTCTTCGAATTCTTTTACAAGCTCAGAAAGCTCTAATACAGATAAACCAGAGATATATTCTAAAACATCTTCTTTTGTTATAGCCATTTTAATTTCCTTAAATTTTTATTTTTTAATTTTTATCTTAAAACTGCTTATGCAGCAGCTTCTTCCTCTTTTTTGATTCTAAGAGCATCAAGACCAATAGTAAAGTTTCTAACAGGTCCCATCCATACAGATGCAAGCATACCAAGAAGTTCTTCACGTCCTGGAAGTTTAGCAAACGCTTCAACCTTAGCAGCATCAGCTGGTTCACGATCGATGTATGCAGACTTAATTACAAATTTTTCATTATCTTTAGCAAAATCAGATACTACTTTAGAAGTAGAGATTGAATCCTCACCCCATACTAAAATATTAGTGTCTTTTAATTCAACACCTTCTAATTCAGCATTTTTAAGTGAAATAGTTGCAAGTGTGTTTTTAACAACTTGAACTTTTGCTTCTTTCGCACGAGCCATTTTTCTTAATTTCTCTAGTTCAACAACAGTTAAACCTTTGTAATCACAAAAAATTACAGATTGAGCAGATTTAAACTCATTTGAAAGAACTTCAATAATTTCAGCTTTTTGTGTTTTTGTCATAAAGTTTTCTCCTTTCCAGACAACACTTCAATAGGCAAATAAATTAAGCTAACGCACCTATATCTCTAGTCCATAAAATGCAGTTACTACCGAAGTTAAGTAACTTTATAATGCCCCACGCAAAGTGGAGCACTAAAAATTATTTAATATCTAATAATTCTGCAACATCTAGTTTTAAAGCTGGAGACATAGTCAAACTAATTGCACCAGTTTTAATGTACTTACCTTTTGCAGAAGCTGGTTTTTGCTTATTAACAGCAGCAACTAAAGCTTTTAAGTTCTCTTCTATTTTAGAAGGTTCAAAACTTGATTTACCTATACCAGCGTGAATGTTACCTTTTTTATCAACTCTAAAGTTAACTTGTCCAGCTTTTAAATTGTTAATAGCTTGAGCAACATTAGGAGTTACAGTACCAGTTTTAGGATTTGGCATTAAACCTTTTGGTCCAAGGATACGACCTATTTGACCAACTAGACCCATACAATCAGGAGCAGCAACAACAACATCAAAATTAAATATACCTTGTTTGATGTCTGCTACTAAATCATCAGTTCCAACGATATCTGCACCAGCTTCTTTAGCTTCATCAGCTTTAGCACCTTTAGCAAAAACTGCTACGCGAACTGTTTTACCAGTACCATTTGGAAGTACGATAGCACCACGAACCATTTGATCAGCATGACGAGGATCTACATTTAGGTTTAATGCAACTTCTACAGTTTCATCAAACTTAGCACTTTTTAAATCTTTTACTGTAGAAACAGCTTCTGTAACACTATAAGTTTTAGTAGTGTCGATTTTTTCTAATAATTGTTTATATCTTTTACTCATTTTCAAATTTCTCCATATAAATTCTTCCACAATTATTTAATATCACTGTGGTATATGATATAAGATGAGATTAATCGACTATATCAACACCCATACTTCTAGCTGTAC
>JAFGVR010000123.1 GCA_016937915.1 Campylobacterales bacterium
ATAATGGATTTGATAAAAGATAGCTACTTTAACGATGATGAGATAGTAATTGGTGAAAATAAACTCTTTAGAACTATGTGGAATACATCAAGTGATCATATGTTTATAGTTAAAAAAAGATTTGATGGCGTCTATATAAACGAAAAGATAAATCCTGCATTAGAAAAAACTTTTAATATAAAAAGCAACTTTTTACAAAATAGAGCTTTAAAAGATTTTTTAGACGATAAGATATACTTAGAAGTTCTCAAGCACTACGATGAGTGTATCGAAAAAAATCAACCTATAACATATGAGGAGAGGTATTCTATCGATGAAAAAGGTGATCGTTTTTGGTTAACTACTATTTTACCTATGAGTTGTAGTAAAGATGGTAGTTATAGAATTTTTGGGGTAGCTAAAGAGATAACTGATATACATAAAGCACAAGAAACTTTAGAAAAACATAACGAGATACTAGAAAAAAAAGTTCAAGAAAAAACAAAAACTCTTTTAGAATTAAATAAAGAGTTAGATAAAAAAATAAAAATAGAGGTTGAAAAAAATATAAAAAGTAAATTTGCACTTATAAAAAAAGAGAAATTTGCACAGATGGGAGCAATGATAGCAAATATAGCACATCAGTGGAAACAACCTCTCAATCTCATATCAATTTTAGCAACTAAAACACAAATGGAGATAGAGTCGAGTTTTCTTGATAAAAATAAAATCTTAAAAAATATGGAGGATATAAATCAAAAAGTGCAATATCTATCAAATAGTATAAATACATTTAGAAATCTACTAAAAGAGAAAAAGGAGAGAAAAAAAGTAGCTATAGAAGATAGGATACAGTTGGCTTTAGATGTTATAAGTATAGCTCTAAAAGACAATTTCATTACTTTAATCAATAATATAGACTACTCACAAAAGACATATATTTATATGATAATGGGCGAATTAACTGAAGTAGTGATAAATATCATAAACAATGCTAAAGATGCTTTAATAGAAAACTCTGTGCAAGAGCCGTGGATAAAACTTGATATGATAAAAGATGAAAAAAATGTTTTTATAACTATAGAGGATAACGGTGGTGGTATAGATGATGAGATACTACCAAAGATATTTGATAAATATTTTACTACAAAAGATGAAGATAGTGGAACTGGTCTAGGACTTAGTATGAGTTCAAAAATAATTCAAGATAATTTAAATGGTACACTAGATGTACAAAACACCGCTTTTGGTGCTAAATTTACTATAACTATACCTTTAAAACAATAGTTATCAAAAGTTGAACTCCAAAGATAGACTTTGGAGTTGTTTGTGTTAGATAGGAAGTACGCGAATACTTTTTGAGAGTTTCTCTTTTAGAGTTGATTCTATAGCATAAAGTGTACCAGTAGATGAAGATGCACAACCGTTACACGCACCAAGATAACGGATATATATGTCTATGTATTCATCATTTTTCTTGATGTCGATTATCTCCATATTTCCACCATCCATGATTAGGAATTGGCGGATGTTCTCATCGATGATAGCATCTACTGCTTTTATCTGTTGAACTAGAGTCATATCTTCAAATTTAGCTCCACCAGCTGCACTAGCATCTGCTGCTGCTTTCATCTTCGCTTCATCCATCTCTCTTCTAGTCTCAGCTAAAATGTCAACAAGATAGTACTCTTTAGCTTCGTGTCCACCTGGTTTGATACAGCTTTTACAAAAACCACCAGCTTTTGTGTAGTCTGTTATCTGCTCAACTGTTTTTAAATCATTTAATTTGATAACCTCTTTTACAGTTTGAAGTGAAACTCTAGCACACTCACAGATGATGATCTCCTCTTCAAAGCTTTCTGCATCTACACCTAAGTAAAGCCCAGCTGCTTTTTTGATAACATCATACGCCATAACTGAACAGTGCATCTTTTGAGGTGGAACTGCTGGAGTGTTTGGCTCATCACGAAGTGCAAACTCAACATCTATGTTTGTTATCTTTACCGCTTCTTGAACTGTTTTACCGATGCAAAGCTCTGTCATAACATCACTAGATGCTATGGCTGTACCACAACCAAAACTCTTAAATTTTGAGTTTACTATAGTGTCTGTTGCAGGGTCTATCTCCCAGTACAAACGAACCGCATCCCCACAACTCTCTGCACCAAAGTCTGCAACTATCAGTTTGTTGCCACGAGCCGTTACTTCATCTTCGAACAACTCCCCTTGATGTTTAGGGCTGTTCATAAGAGTTGTTACTTTATTTGAGTATGCATCCCATAAAGATGCACCAAGTAAATCATTTTTTGCCATCTGTATTTTCCTTTAATGATGGTGGTGTAAGTCGCATTCCTGCACTTCACCGCCCTTTGTTGGTTTTTGTTTTGCGTAAGAGCTTGAGATCCCTCTTAGTCTCTCTACTGCATTTTTAAATTGTTTAATAGTAAAGTCTATCTCTTCATCTGTTGTAAAACGGCTTAGGCTTAGTCTGATGCCAGTGTGAGCTAGTTCATGATCAGCTCCAATAGCAAGCATAACAGAGTTTGCTTCTAAGTCTTCACTAGCACACGCAGAACCTGTAGATGCTCCTATCTCTGATCTGTTTAGATCCCAAAGCATCCCCTCACCCTCTACACCTTTTATAGATATAAGGATAGTGTTTGGTGTACGGTGATCTCTCTCACCTATAACAAAAGTATCATCAAGCTCTAAAAGTGCATCTTCTAATCTATCTCTTTTAGCTCTTATGTAAGCCATCTTCTCTTCGATGCGAGTAGTTGCTATCTCGATAGCTTTTCCCATCCCTACTATATATGGTACATTTAGAGTTCCGCTTCTTCTACCACCCATGTGATCACCACCGTGTAAAAGTGGGCTTAGTGGTTGTGAATTTTTGATATATAAAGCACCTATCCCTTTTGGTCCATGAAATTTGTGAGCAGACATCGACATAAAATCAACATGAACAGCTTGTAAATCTACTGGGATTTTTCCAACTGCTTGAACACCGTCTGTGTGAAAAAGTACCCCTTTTGCTTTACAAATCTCACCTATCTCTTTGATAGGAAATATCATACCTGTCTCATTTGAAGCCCACATGATAGATACAAGTGCAGTTTTTTCAGTTATGAAACTCTTTAAAGTATGTGGGTCTATGATCCCCTCATGATTTACAGGAAGATATGTAACTTTTACACCTTGTTCTTCTAAAAATTTACAAGTAGAGAGGATGGCAGGATGCTCAACTTCACTTGTTATGATGTGGTTTTTATCACCATTTAATATATGATCTACCCATACAGACTTTAAAACCCAGTTGTTTGACTCAGTAGCACAAGATGTAAAAACTATATCATCATCATCAGATGCATTTAAAGCTTTATAAACTTGATCTATAGCTTTTGATAGAGCTTTATGTGAAGCTGTACCGTACTTGTGAAGTGAGTTTGGGTTACCATAAATCTCACTAAAAAATGGTTGCATAGCCTCTACAACAGTTGGGTCAACCATCGTAGTAGCGTTATTATCTAAATAAACTTGCATATCTTTTCCTAAATCGGACTATTTTTGTCCTTTTTTGATTTTCGTATCATAATACCTTTGTTATTACGATAGGCTTAAATAAAACTGATATGATTTTTTCTTTAAGGTATAATTATAAATTCAAATAATTAAGGATATACCATAATGTGTAATTTCAACAAACAAAGCGATGATACAAAATCTTTTTTACACCTTTTTTTAAAAAAAGCTGCTGAGTGTGTAGGTGGTGAAAACTTTTTACTAGAGCTTATAGAGAGTATGAGAGGCATCAGACCAAACCCACTTATCTTAAAAGAAAAAAGGTTGTTTCAAAAGAGTGCATCTTAGAGTGGCAAAAGGTTGTATTTAGAGATAAATTTGATATTTTAGATGAGATAATAACTATCCATAAAACAAGTGAGAGTGAAAATCTAAACATCTTAAATATAGAGAATCAAAAAAAGAGAAAAAAAGTGTTAAATATGGTAAAAACTTTAGTACCACTAGAGTTTGTCATAAAACCTAAAAATCAAAAAAATGGAAGTGGTTTTAGTTTTGGTGTATTTGATAAAGTTGATGATGAGTTTGTAAAACTAAATCCTGTTTTTGTAGCTTTTTTCTTTTGTTCTGTTGAGTTTAGTAAAAAAGGGTTAAAGTATCAGCTCTAAAGATATGTTTTTATCAACTTCTATAACTTCAAATAGTGATACAAATTTCTTAGTTTTATTGAGCTCAATTTTGTTAAAAGCTCCATAATATAGTTCCATAACAGTTATGGAACTTATACAAAACGAAAATTTCATAGACTCTAATTTGTCTATTGTATTTTGATTGCCCTTTAAAATATCTATTAAAATATTTGTATCTAGAACTATTTTTTCCAAGCCGATTCTCTTATTTGTGATAAGTCAATCTCTTTATCTGCCCACATACCTGCAAACTCAGAAAAAGAACCTTTTTGGTTTACAATAATGTCATCTATCTGTTTTATATCAACAT
>JAFGVR010000124.1 GCA_016937915.1 Campylobacterales bacterium
ATTTTTACTTTTTGAAAAATTATTTATGAAACTACCATCATCTCTTAGAAAAGGTTTTTTCTCCTCACTTGCATCTCTTGGCTACATATTTTCGAAAAGATATAGAGATGTGGCTTACCAAAATCTTGATTTTTTATTTGGTAACAAATTAAGTAATGATAAAAAAAAAGAGATAGTAAAGTACAGTTTTAAAAACTTGGCTTTTAACTTTTTGCACCTAATAGAGATAAGACACATGAGTAAAAATGAACTTAGTAAAAAAGTAAAAGTTCAAAACATAGAAGCTGTAAAAAAAGTGCATGATGAGAGTCGTGCAGTGATATATGTAACCACCCACTACTGTTCATGGGAGCTTGGTGGCTCATCTATAGGAGCTTTTATAGAACCACTCGCAGCTGTGTATAAAAAAATGAAACATCCAACTTATCAAGATTGGCTATTAGAGTCTCGCTCACACTTTGGAAACATAAACCTAGAGAAAACAAATGTTGTAAAACCTCTTGTAAAACTTATAAAACAAAAATTTGCAAGTGGGATACTTATAGATACAAACATAAATGAAAAAGAGGGTTTGATAGTTGATTTTATGGGTAAAAAGATAAGACAAACATCAACTCCCGCCTATCTAGCTAGAAAATTTGATGCAGCTATAATCCCTGTAAGTATTAGAACTGATGATGAAGATAATTATACACTTATGATATTTGATGAGATAAAAGTACAAAAAACAGAAAATGCAGATGCAGATATACAAAAAGCGACACAACTTCAAGCCGACTGGCTTTCAAAACTGATAGAAGATGAACCAAAATTTTGGTTTTGGTTGCATCGTAGATTTAAAAACGACTATCCTGAAATTTATAAAAAATAAATTTCAAATCACCTCTTTTGGTTGTTTGCTAGATAGAGTATATTACTCTATCTCAGCATCGATAACATCATCGTCATCTTTTTTCTTTTTAGCGTCAGCTGAACCTTGTGGTTGCTCACCACCAGCTTGTTGTTTGTACATCTCTTCAGTCACTTTATGACTAGCTTCTGTTAAAGCTTTTAGTTTCTCTTCTATCTGCTCTTTTGTAGCATCGTTATTTTTTAGAGTATCTTTTAGCTCAGTGATAGCATTTTCTATCTTAGCTTTTTCACTTGCATCTACTTTGTCACCCATGTCAGTCATAGTTTTTTCAACTTGAGCGATTAATGCATCAGCCTGGTTTTTAAGGTCAACTACCTCTTTTCTTTTTGCATCGGCAGCTTTGTTCTCCTCTGCATCTTGAACCATTTTGTTGATCTCTTCTTCACTTAGTCCAGATGAACCCGAAATAGTGATTTTTTGCTCTTTACCAGTACCTTTATCTTTTGCAGATACAGTTAAGATACCGTTAGCATCTATATCAAATGTAACCTCAATTTGTGGCACACCTCTTGGAGCTGCTGGGATGTCACCTAGCTCAAACAGACCTAGAGATTTGTTATCTCTTGCGAACTCTCTCTCACCTTGAACTACTGAGATGCTAACTGCTGGTTGGTTATCTTCCGCAGTTGAGAACACTTGAGATTTTTTCACAGGGATAGTAGTACCTTTTTCAATTATCTTAGTTGCAACACCACCTAAAGTCTCGATTCCAAGTGAAAGTGGAGTAACATCTAGTAAAAGAACATCTTTAACATCACCTCTTAAAACTCCACCTTGTATAGCAGCACCAGCAGCAACAACTTCATCAGGGTTAACTGATTTGTTTAGTTTTTTACCATCAAAGTACTTACTTACAGCTTCTTGAGCAGCAGGTACACGAGTAGAACCACCAACCATGATGATCTCTTTTACATCACCTTTATCAAGATCAGCCTCTTTCATAGCAGTTCTGATGTGTGAGATAGTCTCTTCGATTAGTCCAGATATCATAGACTCAAATTTTGCACGAGTTAGTTTGATAACTAAGTGTTGAGGACCAGCTTGAGTCATAGTGATAAATGGTAAATTGATCTCAGTTTCAGTTGAACTTGAAAGCTCTTTTTTAGCATTTTCAGCAGCATCTTTTAGTCTTTGAAGTGCCATTTTGTCATTTTTAAGATCTATTCCGTGAGTGTTTTTAAACTCTGCATTTAAAAAATCAACGATTTTGTTATCAAAGTCATCACCACCTAAAAATGCGTTACCATCAGTTGAAAGAACCTCAAAAGTACCATCAGAGATCTCTAAAGTTGTAACATCAAATGTTCCGCCCCCAAGGTCATAAACAAGTACATTCTCATCAGATTTGCTCTCTAAACCATAAGCTAGTGCAGATGCAGTTGGCTCGTTGATGATTCTTAAAACATTTAGACCTGCGATTGTTCCAGCATCTTTAGTTGCTTTTCTTTGTGCATCGTTAAAGTACGCAGGAACTGTGATAACTGCATCAGTTACAGTTTGCCCAAGATAATTCTCTGCATCATCTTTTAGTTTGCTAAGGATTTTAGCTGAGATCTCTTGTGGAGTGTAGATAGTACCAGCTACATCAACCGCTGCCATTCCATCTTTGTCAACTATCTTATAAGTTACTTTATCATGAGCCGCTTTAGCGTTCTCTTCATTCATCATAAGACCCATGATTCTCTTAATAGATGTGATAGTTTTCTCTGGGTTTGTGATAGCTTGACGCTTTGCAGGGTCACCAACTAAAGTCTCACCTTTATCTGTAAATGCTACAACCGATGGAGTAGTATTTTTACCCTCTGCATTTGGGATGATTTTAGCCTCACCACCTTCATATACCGCTACACAAGAGTTTGTTGTTCCTAAATCTATACCAATAACTTTACTCATATTATATTCCTTAATTTGATTTTATTTCATAAAATAAAATGAAGGAAACCTCCATCTTATTTGTTGTAAAAGGAACAAGTCTCTTTTACTTTCGCTAGCCGCTAAGGCACTAAAGCTAGACACTTTCGTGTCAGATTTGTATCTACTTTTTGTAAATACGCCGAAATTATAACGCTTTACAAAATTTATATCTGCCACTTAAGTGGCACTTTTAGTTTTAGTAACGGATTAATTCGCCACTATAACCATAGCTTCACGAAGTGGACGCTCTTTGTATTTGTAACCTGTTTGGAAAGTTTGAACTATTTGTCCACTCTCAACAGTGTCACTATCCATGCTTTGAACTGCATTATGGATATTTGGATCAAAAGGCTCATCGTGTGAAACTCTAGTTACCCCATGTTTTTCTAGTTGAGTTAAAAACTGCTTATGTGTTAACTCAATCCCCTCTTTTAGTTTGTCAAATAGTTCAGCTTTGTCAGCTTCACCCTCGATTGACTTTAAAGCACCATCAAGTGCATCCATAACTGGAATCATATCTTTTGCAAATTTTTCGTTTGCATACTCAACCGCTGTGTATTTTTCTCGTTCAAGTCTTTTTTTGATATTTTCAAAATCAGCGTGAACACGAGCGTATTTATCTTTTAATTCTGTTAATTCAGTTTGTAGTAGGTCAAACTCATTTTCAACTGCCTCAGCCTCAGCTTGTGCTTCATCAGCGGTTGTTTGAGTCTCCTCTTCTTGATTTTTCAACTCTTCTTCTTTGTTAGACATAATGGTTAATTTACTCCTTTTCTAAAAAGTTGGCTGTATTATACATATTGAGTGTAACAATGTCAAGTGTTAATTGAGTAATTTTAATTAGGTAAGTTTAGTCTAGTTATATCAAGTTGTAGTAAACAGTATTTTTAGTATGATATTATTAGAATTTATTTGGAGAAAAGCTATGAAAGTTTTAGGTTGGCTTGTTGGTTTGTTGACCACATTGGTAGTTGGGGTTTATGTTTTGGCATTTACAAGTTTAGGTAACTCTATAGTAAAGCCTATAGTTGAGCAAAAGATACAAGAGGCTACAGGTATAAAAGTTAGACTTAGTGAGTTCTCTTTAGATATGAGTAACTTTTTGGTAGTTTTAGAGATTGATTCTCAAAATAGCATCGAAGCAAAAGGGAGCTACTCTATAGGGGAAAAATCTTTTGATGCTTTGTATGATGTAAAACTAAATAGACTTGAAAATCTTAGAGATTTTGCATCTGGAACTTTGATAGCTGGGAAATTTCACACAGACGGTAGTGCAAAAGGTGATATGAAGTTTATAACTATAGATGGTAAAAGTGATGTTGCATCTAGTAGCACATCTTATCATGTAGAGCTAACAGAGTTTAATCCAACATCTATAATTGCAAAAATAGATAAAGCAAACTTAGCAGAGCTTTTAGAGATAGCTGGACAAAAAAGTTATGCAAGTGCTGATTTGGATTTGGATGTAAACTTTAAAAACATAAAACCGCATCAGCTTGATGGTGATGTTGTTTTAAAAACTTCAAACGGTTTGTTAAATACAAAAGTTATGAAAAACGACTTTAATATCACAATACCAAAAACAGCTTTTGCGATGAATCTTGATGCGAAGCTTTTGGGTGATGATGTAAACTATAAATATGCTTTAAAATCAAACCTTGCAAACCTTACTTCAAGTGGTAAAGTTACACCAGAGCCTTTAAAAACTGATATAAAATATGGTGTAGATGTTAGTGAGCTTGCAGTTTTAAAACCTATAATTGGGACTGAACTTAGGGGTGCTTTAAAACTAAACGGTACGCTAAAAGGTACAAAAGAGAAGATGGTGGTAGATGGTTTTACAGATATTGCATCTAGTGATACTGTATTTGTAGCTACTTTAAAAGATTTTGCACCAGCAAATATAAAAGCAAAAGTAAAATCTCTAAAACTTCAAAAACTCCTTTACATGGTAAATCAACCACACTATACAGATGGTGATTTGAATCTTGATATCGACATAGCAGACGCAAAAAGCGGTTCACTAAAGGGGAGTGTGGTTAATAGCATCTCAAATGGTTTGCTTGATTCTGCATACTTAACTAAAGAGTATGAGTTTAAAAGTGCTATGCCAAAAACAACTTATACTCTAAAAACAGTTACAAAACTAAGCGGTGATATAGCAGATACAAAAGTAAATCTTGCATCTAATTTGGCAGATTTGGATATAAAAAGTGCTAAGTTTAACATCGCAAAAGGCTCACTTGAGAGTGATTATGAAGCTAAGATAGCTGAGCTTGAGAGATTGTACTTTGTAACAGCTCAACACATGCGTGGCGGACTTAATGTAAATGGTGAGATAAAAAAAGGTACAGATTTAGATTTTACAGCTCATACTAAAGTAGCTGATGGTGTGATAGATGCTAAACTTCACAACGATAATTTTCATGCTGATTTAAAGGGTGTAAAAACAATAAAACTTTTAAATATGCTTATCTATCCTGAGATATTTGATTCATCACTTGAAGCAAAAGTTGATTATAACCTTGCAAAACAAAAAGGTTTTTTTGATGGACATGTAAAAGAGGGTAAGTTTACCCAAAACTTAGCGTTTGATATGGCAAAACAGTACGCAAACATAGATATGTACAAAGAGAGTTTTGAGGGTGATGTAAATGCTGATATAAATAAAGAAAATATCTTAGCAGGTATTTATTTAGTGAGTAGAACTTCACACATCAGAACAAAAGATGCAAAGCTTAACACTAAAGAGGGGACTATAGATGCTAAGATAGATATAAATGCAAATAATAACCCTATTGGTGTAAAACTTAGTGGAAAAACTACAGCTCCAAAAGTTGAAGTAGATGCAAGTTCTATAATCAAAAATGAGGCTAAAAAAGCGATAGAGAAAAAACTAGGTGATAAACTTCCAGCAGATGTTGGAAACTTACTAAAAGGTTTTTTCTAAATCTGCAAAAAAATGACTCCCTAAAAAGGGAGTTTTCCTAAAATTACATCATCTCTATCAACATACTGGGAACAGTTGATGCCACCTAGTTTGTTACAGGTCTCTAACCAAAGTTTTGAGTGACCTTTTTTCTCCTCATAAAGATGCCCCATTTTAAACATCAAAGCATGAGCGTACTCATGAGCTATCACGCTATCTACCATGTAGTCCATGCTCTCTTTCATAACTTTTTTATTTAGATATATCTTTATATCTCCGTTTTTGTAGCTAGTAACTCCATAAAGTCTACCTTGAAACTTGTCTGTTATTATGATTGGAAATTTATGAGTAAATCCGTAGTTTTTTTGCATTAGATCTAAAATCTCCATCTCTTTTTGAGTTATACGCTTTTTGTAGCTTTGAGGGATCTCATTGTGTTTGAACTGGTAGTCATCATAATAGTTTTTAGCAAGTATAAAAACAGCTATGAGTATAGTGGCTAAAAATATATGTTCTAATCTTTTTTTCAAAATGTGATCCTTTTATCTTGTTATTATCTCAAAAAAGTGTAAAATAACATATCAATATATCTTGATATATTATTTTAAAGGGTTTTTATGCTTAGTGCAAGTTTGATATTTTTGACAACACTTGTGTTTGTGATATGGCAGCCAAGGGGTTTGCAGATAGGTACTACCGCCGTAGCAGGTGCTGTTGTGGTATTTGTGGTGGGAGTGGTGAGTTTTGATGATGTTTTAGTTGTTAGTGGCATCGTGTGGGATGCTACTTTGGCTTTTATAGGTATCATCATTTTATCTATGGTTTTAGATGAGATAGGTTTTTTTGAGTGGTGTGCTATCAAGATGGCAAAACTCTCAAAAGGAAACGGGCATCTGATGTTTGTTTATGCACTTTTACTTGGAAGTTTTGTCTCAGCTCTTTTTGCAAATGATGGAGCTGCACTTATCCTCACACCAATTTTACTTGCTAAAATGAGGATTTTGCAGTTAAATGCAAAGACTATTTTGGCATTTTTACTAGCAGGTGGATTTATAAGTGACTCTGCATCCTTGCCGTTTGTGTTTTCAAACCTCACAAACATAGTAACTGCAAACTATTTTGGGATAGGTTTTATGGAGTATCTATCAAATATGTTTATCCCTTATGTGGTTTCAACTGCTATCTCGATAGTGGTTTTATGGCTGTTTTTGAGAAACGACATCCCAAAACAAGTGGATGTTACACTTCTTAAAAATCCTGATGATGTTTTGAAAAATAAAACACTTTTTAGATTCTCTTGGGTGTTTTTAGCACTTCTTTTGGGAAGTTATTTTATAGGTGATGCTTACCATCTCCCTATATCTGTTTTTGCATTGGGTGGGGCTTTACTATTTTTATTTATCGCTAGTTATTTCAAAGCTGCTAGAGTTTGGTTGACTATTAAAAATGCACCTTGGCAGGTGGTTTGGTTTAGCATCGGACTCTACATAGTTGTGTATGGTCTTAAAAATGGTGGACTTACAGATTATCTAAATGTGGTTTTAAAAGAGCTTTTAACCCACGGAGATGCTATAGGTATAGTGGGGACTGGGTTTATCTCAGCTATTTTGAGTGCTATTATGAACAATATGCCAACTGTTATGATAATGGATATAGCCCTAAGTGACATCCCAAACAAGGCTTTGGCTTACGCAAACATCATAGGTTGTAATCTTGGCCCTAAAATGACACCATTTGGTAGTTTGGCTACACTTCTTTGGCTTCATGTACTTAGCCAAAAAGGGGTGAAGATAGGTTTTTGGGAGTATAGCAAATTTGGTTTACTTGTAACACCGATAGTGCTTTTAGTAGTACTTTTATCATTAGTTTAGGAGAAAGATATGGATAAGAAAGTTTTAGTTCTATGTACAGGAAACAGTTGCAGAAGCATTATCGCAGAGGCTCTTATAAATGCAAAGCTTGATGGTGTAATGGCAGAGAGTAGCGGTGTGAGAGCGAGTGGTAGGGTAAATCCAAACGCAAAAAAAGTTTTAGAAGATAATGGCATCTGGAGAGATGAGTACCACTCAAAAACACTAGACACCCTCATAGATAATGAGTATGACCTCATAGTGACAGTGTGTGACCATGCAAACGAGACATGTCCTATGTTTCCTCGCCCTACACCAAAGATACATGTAGGTTTTAGTGACCCTGATGGGAAAGGTTTTGATGAGTTTGAGAAAACTTACAAAGAGATAGAAGATATTTTACTTCCAAAAATAGAAGAGTTTTTCAACTAATGGATATATTTTTAAAAACTATCTCAGCTGTAAATGATGAAACAAGGGTTAAGATACTTAACTTCATAAATGTAAATGGTGAGGTTTGTGTGTGTGACATAGAAAACTCATTTGAGATGATTCAATCGCGCGTGTCACGGCATCTAAAAATTTTAAAAGAAGCTGGTTTTTTAAAAGTTGACAGAAGGGGGAAGTGGGCGTACTATAGCATCCGCACCCCTTTAGATGCATTTAGGCAGTCTATCTTAAAAGAGATAAGCTACCTTGAGATGGATGTGCCTAAACTTAAAAAAAGTTGCTTTAAACTATAAAACCAATCTTAATAATACACAAAATCATTTTCGTTGCGAATATGCTTTTTTAGTGTAAAGATATTTTTATAATAAATCTCTAATAACTCATACTCTTTTGTGGTCGTTGGAAGTTTTATATTAAAATCATCACCAACACTTTTACCTAACATTTTTTTAGCTAAAGGTGAATGGATAGATATTAAACCATTTTCAGGTTCTGATTCATATACGCCACAAATAGTATAAAACTCTTTATCTTCCGTATCCAAATTAAGTAAC
>JAFGVR010000125.1 GCA_016937915.1 Campylobacterales bacterium
CTTATCGATTAAAATTTGGTCTTTTTTAGAATTATAATTTTTTATAATGCTCTCTTTATTTTTATATATTATATTAATTAATTCATCATAGCCGTTTATATCTTTTAGTTTCAAAACTCTCTATCCGTATGTTTTAGATACAACGATTATATCAAAAATAATTAATTATTAAACTGTATAATTCGCTCAAAATTAGGAAAACAAGGGGATAGATGATGAAAAAAAATATACTATTTATATTTGCTTTATTTATAGTACTCTTTAGTGGATGTACACAAGAGACTCAAAATAAGATAGGCAGAGGGATCCAAAATTGGACTGGGACAAATGGTGTTTTAGATATATATATGGGTGATAAACTTGTTCAAAGATTTATAAAAGTTGATAAACTCTCAACAGCAGTAGCTACTCAGGGTGAAGCACAAAGGGATTATCGCTATGGGTATGGATATCTTGATAAAAACTTCAATTATAAAGTAGATGATGGTGAGAAAAAACTATATTTTGAGATAAGTGGATACGCTACACCTTATGTATTTTATGAAAATCCAGGTTCAAAATAGATGGATATTTTAGAACTATTTAAAAAGCTCATAGAGTCAAAAAGTGAAACACCAGATGATGGTGGCATCTTGGATTTTATAGCATCTTATCTAAGTGATTTTACCGCTATTAGGGTAGATGCGGCTGGTGTTAAAAATCTTTTCATATATAAAAAATTTGGAGAGGGTGAGCATCTATGTTTTGCAGGTCATGTGGATGTGGTTCCAGCAGGTCGTGGTTGGGATAGTGATCCATATAAACTGGTTGAGAGAGATGGTTATCTTTATGGTCGTGGTACTCAGGATATGAAAAGTGGTGTAGCTGCATTTACTCAGGCAGTTAAAGAGGCCAAAAATTTCAGTGGTACATTATCTTTACTTTTAACTTCAGATGAAGAGGGGGAAGCTACAGATGGTACTATCAGGGTACTAGAGTACTTAAAAGAGCATGAGATGCTCCCAGATGCAGTAGTGGTAGCTGAACCTACTTGTGAAGATGTTTTTGGAGATGCTATCAAGGTAGGACGAAGAGGTTCTATAAATGGTTACATAACTCTAAGGGGAAAACAGGGTCATGCAGCGTACCCGCAAAAAGCTATAAATCCTATCCACAACATTGCTCCAAGACTTGCAAATATGGCTGGAGTTGATTTAGATAATGGTGATGAGTATTTCAGCCCATCTAAGTTTGTAGTAACTGACATAAGAGCTGGAATGGAGGTTACAAATGTAACTCCAAATGAGCTGAAGATGATGTTCAATGTCCGCAATACTACTCTAACGACTCAAAAAGAGATAAAAGAGTTTGTAGATAAAAACCTAAACGGACTTGATTATGAGATTAGACTTACTCAAGGCTCATACCCATTTCGCACAAATACAGATACAAAAGTGGTAAAAAATATAGATAAAGCGATAGAAAACATAACTGGATGCAAACCAAAACATTCAACTGCAGGTGGAACAAGTGATGCAAGATTTGTAGCTCAGTTTGGTGTAGATGTGATAGAGTTTGGAGTTAAAAACGACACTATCCACGCAGTAAATGAGAGAACCACAAAAGAAGAGGTTGTTGGACTTTACAAAGTGTTTAAAAATCTAATAGATATATGGGAGTAGATATGAGACTATTTTTAATAAGTTTATTTTTTAGTTTGAGTCTTTTTGCAAATGAGCTTGGTTGGGACAATGACTACAAAAAAGCACTAGCAGATGCAAAAGTGGAAAATAAAGATGTTTATGTACTCATAACTTCAAGTGATTGTAGATGGTGTAGAAAGTTTGAAAGTACAACTTTGCAAGATAAAGAGATTTTAAAGTATCTTGATTCAAGATACATTTTAGTTCATCTTAATCGTGACTTTGATGAGATGCCAGAGTATTTTCAAGCCAAAAGGGTACCTACACACTATTTTGTAACAAAAGATGAAGAGGTTATCCACACTTTTCCAGGGTTTTGGAGTAGTGAAGATTTTAAAGTCTTTTTAGGCGATATTGATAAAAAAAAGTTAAAATAACAAAAAAATAATTTAAGGTAATAATCGATGAAATTCGTCCAAACAAACAAAGCACCATCAGCGATAGGTCCATACTCTCAAGCAGTAGTAGCAAACGGTATGGTTTTTACATCAGGTCAGATAGCTCTTACACCAGATGGTGTGATGCTAGAAAATGATGTAGTTGTTCAAACAAAACAAGTACTAAAAAATCTAACTGCAGTTTTAGAAGAGGCTGGAAGTTCACTTGATAAAGTTGTAAAAACAACAATATTTTTAGATAGTATGGATGATTTTGCAACTGTAAATGAGTTATACGCAGAGGCTTTTGGAGATCACAAACCAGCTCGCTCAACTGTAGCTGTAAAAACTTTGCCAAAAAATGCTTTAGTTGAAATAGACGCTGTGGCATTGGTTGATTAAAATCTTAGTTTTAATTAAAACTTAAAACTTATTTGGGTATAATTCCAAACTTTTTGTAGAATATAATGTAAGGAACTGTTTAATGTACGCAATTATTAAAAACGGTGGTAAGCAATACAAAGTTCAAGAGGGTGATATTTTATTACTTGATAAAATGTCTCTTGAGCCAAAAGCCACTGTAGAAATAAAAGAAGTTCTAGCTGTAAATGCTGGTGAACTTAAATGTGGAACGCCATTTGTAGAAGGTGCAGTTGTAACTGCTGAAGTTATCAACGAGGGTCGTGCTAAGAAAGTTATCACTTTCAAAAAGCGTCGTCGTAAAGATTCTAAAGTAAAAAGAGGTTTCAGAAGAGACTTCACTCGTGTTCGTATCACGAAAATTGCTGCATAAGCAATAAAATTTAAGGAGTAAAGTATGGCACATAAGAAAGGTCAAGGTAGTACACAGAATAATCGTGACTCGGCTGGTAGAAGACTAGGTGTTAAAAAATATGGTGGTGAAGCAGTTGTAGCTGGTAATATTATTATTCGTCAGCGTGGAACTAAAATCCACCCAGGTAAAAATGTAGGTATGGGTAAAGATCATACTATTTTTGCTTTAGTTGATGGTGTTGTTTCTTTTGAAAGAAAAGACAAAAAGCGTCAACAAGTTTCAATAGTACCTGCTGCATAATTCTACAAATATCTAAGCCGTTTGGCTTAGGTGTTTTTTTCCCTCTTCGAGTTAATACTCTTTCACAATTTAATAGAAATTTTTAATATAAAAAAGGAATAGATTTGTTCACAGATAGTGTAGAATTGAAAGTTAGTTCAGGTAATGGTGGAGCAGGTTGTGTTGCTTTTCGTCGTGAAAAATTTGTTTTAAATGGTGGTCCAAACGGTGGTTATGGTGGACGCGGTGGAGATATATGGTTTAAATGCGATAACAACACCCATACGCTTTCAGCATTTCAAAGAAAGATGCACATAAAAGCTGAAAACGGAAGACCAGGTGAGGGATCACTAATGACTGGTAAATCTGGAGCTAAAAAAGTTATTATAGTACCACCAGGGACGCAGATAATAGATATGGAAAGTGGTGAAGTTTTATTTGATATGCTTCATGATGGTCAAGAGGAAAAATTTATAGAGGGTGGTAAAGGTGGACTTGGAAATACTCACTTTAAAAGTTCAACTAAACAACGCCCAACTTATGCTCAACCTGGTCAAAAGGGTGAGACTAGAAATATAAAACTTGATTTAAAACTTATAGCGGATGTTGGACTTGTTGGGTTTCCAAATGTTGGAAAGTCAACTCTTATATCTACTGTGTCAAATGCTAGACCAGAGATAGCAAACTATGAGTTTACAACACTTACTCCAAAACTTGGTCAAGTAAATATAGGTGACTTTGAATCTTTTATTATGGCAGATATCCCTGGTATTATAGGTGGTGCTAGTGAGGGTAAAGGACTTGGAATTCAATTTTTAAGACATATAGAGAGAACAAAAACTTTACTTTTTATGATAGATTTGGCTTCATACAGAGATTTAAAAGAGCAGATAGATACTTTAAAAAGTGAAGTTGCATCTTTTAGCGAAAAACTTGGAAATTCAAGATACGCTATAGCTTTGAGTAGAACAGATATAATCCCTGCAGAAGATTTGAATGATATAGTTAATGGTTTTATAGAAGCTTTAGGATTAAAAGCAAATGAAAAAAGTGGATTGAATTTTGATGAAAATCTACCATATTTTATACAAGATAGTCCTGATGAAACTCTAGGTTATGATAAAACTAAACCTTATTTTATCATCCCTATATCATCAGCGATAAACAAAAATATAGAACCATTAAAATACGCTTTATTTAATCTAGTGCGTGAATCAAGATGAAACGAGTTGTAGTTAAAGTTGGTAGCGCTGTTTTAACTCAAAATAGTGAAATCTCTCTAGAGAGAATGGGTGCTTTAGTTGATTTTTTAGCTGTACTTAGAGAACAATATGAGGTTGTTTTAGTATCGTCTGGTTCTGTTGGTGCTGGATATACTAAATTAAAATTAGATAGAAAAATTATAGAAAATAAACAAGCTTTAGCGTCTATTGGTCAACCGATTTTGATGAATAAGTATGCACAAAAATTTGAGAAGTATGATATCTTAACTTCTCAAGTTTTAGTAACTGCTGCAAATTTAAGAATTAATGATGATACAAGAAGAATTAAAAATACAATAGATACTTTGCTTAAAAATAGAGTTCTTCCTATTTTAAATGAGAATGATGCAACTGCGACTGACGAGCTTGTAGTTGGAGATAACGATCAATTATCAGCTTATGTTACAAACCATATAGACGCTGATATGCTTATAATACTTTCTGATATAGATGGGTATTATGATAAAGATCCTAGAAAATTTTTAGATGCAAAAGTTTTAAAAATTGTGAATGAAGTGCCAAAAGATGAGTTAGATAGAGAAGCTACTCCACATGGTGATTTTGCAACTGGTGGTATTGTTACAAAACTAAAAGCAGCAGCCTATCTTTTAAATAATAATAAATCTATGCTTTTAACAAGCGGATTTGATTTAGATGATGCAAAAAGTTTTTTGATAGATAAAAACCATAACGGTGGTACATACTTTATAAGGGGATAATATGAAAGTGATTTTTATGGGTACTCCATACTACGCTGAAGCTATACTGCAAAAACTTATAGATACAACTGATATCGAGGTGGTGGCAGTTTATACACAACCAGATAAACCAGTTGGGCGTAAAAAAATCATGACTCCCCCATCTGTAAAAACATTAGCTCTTAAAAATGATATAAAAGTTTATCAACCTACAAAACTTCGCGATGCTGAAGTTGTAAAAGAGTTGCTTAATATAGAATGTGACTATATAGTGGTGGCAGCTTATGGTCAAATTCTCCCTTTAGAGATTTTAAATCATGCTCCTTGTATAAATCTTCATGCATCTATACTCCCACAATATAGGGGTGCAAGCCCAATTCAACAAACTCTTTTAAATGGTGATGCAAAAACTGGTGTTACAGCTATGCTTATGGAAGAGGGTTTAGATACTGGTGATATTATTAAGATAGATGAGATAGATGTAGATAAAGATGAGATGGTTGAATCTTTATTTGATAGACTTACAGTAGTAGCATCTGATTTAACTATAGATGTATTAAAAAACTATAATTCATATAC
>JAFGVR010000126.1 GCA_016937915.1 Campylobacterales bacterium
AATAGAGATAAATTTATCATAAAAACTTTTGACCCTAAAAATTATGAATTGCATCATCCAGAATTGAGATTTGATATAGATACTTTTGATGATTATTATAATTTGGCAATGAAAGATATAAATATAGATATAACATCTCAAGAACTGATAAAAATTTTTGGAGAATAAAATGAGATTAAAAGAACTTTTTAACAATATAAATCCGTATGAAAAAAAACTATATAAGCCTTATGTTATAGCCGAAGCTGGTGTTAATCATGAGGGAAGCATGGAGATAGCAAAAAGACTTGTTGATGAAGCAAAAGATGGTGGTGCAGATGCTATAAAGTTTCAAACATATAAAGCTGATACTATTGCTTCTAAAGATTCTCCAGCTTATTGGGATACTACAAAAGAGCCAACACTCTCACAACATGAACTTTTTAAAAAACATGATAAATTTTGGAAAAATGAGATGCAAGAGTTAAAAGAGTACTGTGATAAAGTTGGTATAGAGTTTATGAGCACCCCTTTTGATATAGAATCTGCAACTTTTTTAAATGATATGATGGATGTTTTTAAAATCTCATCTAGTGATATTACAAATAAACCTTTTATAGAGTTTATGTGTGATTTTAATAAACCTATCATTTTATCAACTGGAGCTAGTAGTTTAAGTGAGATAGCAGAGGCTGTAAGTTGGATAGAAAAAAAAGGAAATCCTTTAGCTTTACTTCACTGTGTACTTAATTATCCAACACCTGATAAAAATGCAAATTTAGGGATGATACTAGATTTAAAAAGTAAGTTTCCAGATAAGCTTATAGGTTATAGTGACCATACTTTACCAAAAGATATGAAAGTATGTGAGATGGCTACGATGCTAGGAAGTGTGATAATAGAAAAACATTTCACTCATGATAAAACACTTCAGGGAAATGATCACTACCATGCTATGGATAAAGATGATTTAAAACTATTTAGAAAAAATACAGATAAAGCATTTGAGATACTAGGAAGTTTTAAAGTTGAGGCATTAGAGGATGAAGATAGTGCTAGAAAAAATGCAAGAAGAAGTTTAGTGGCATTAAGAGATATACCAAAAGGTAGTGTTATAGAAAAAAAAGATTTAACTTTTAAAAGACCAGCTCATGGTGTAAGTCCAAAGTTTATAGATGAGGTTATAGGCAAAACTGCTTTAGTTGATATCAAAGATGATGATGTAATAAAATGGCATATGTTTAAATGATAAACTATACAAAAGATATAGAGGTTTTACTTCATAAACTTTATCCTATCACTAGAAGTATAACAGGTGATGGTAATAGAGATAGTTTAAATATAATCAAAGAGTTGATACCTATAAATGTTATTGAGTACCCAACAGGTCAAAATGTATATGACTGGAGTATCCCAAAAGAGTGGAATATAAAAGATGCTTGGATAAAAAACTCTAAGGGTGAAAAAATCATAGATTTTAAAAACTCGAACCTTCATGTAGTTAGCTATTCAACTCCAGTCAATAAAAAAATGAGTTTTGATGAACTTAAAAGCAATCTTCATTTTATAAAAGAGTTACCTCAAGCTATACCATATAGAACAAGTTATTATAATGAGAATTGGGGATTTTGTATAAGTTATGATGAGTATCAAACGCTTTTTTGTGAAGATGAGTATTATGAAGTGTTTATAGATTCATCTTTAAAAGATGGAAGTTTAAGTATAGGTGAATTGCTTATAAAAGGTAAAAGTGAAAAAGAGTATCTCATATCTTGTTATATTTGCCATCCCTCTATGGCAAATGATAGTTTAAGTGGAGTAATCACGACCACTTTTATAGCTAAAGAGCTTTTGAAAAAACAAGCAGAGTTGGAACATAGTTATAGGATAGTTTTTGTTCCTGAAACTATAGGTGCTATAAGTTACTGTGCCAATAATGAAAAAGTTATGAAAAAAATAGATAATGGACTTGTTATCACCACTTGTGGCGGGCAAGGTGATTTTGGATATAAACAGTCTTGGGAAAAAACTAATTTTATAAATCAAATAGTAGAAGATGTTTTTAAACAAAACAAAATAGAGTTTAAAACATATCCATTTGATATACATGGAAGCGATGAGAGGCAATACTCCTCTCAAGGGTTTAAGATAAACTGCACAACTATATCAAAAGATAAATATTACGAATACAAAGAGTATCATACATCTTTGGATAATTTAGATTTTGTAAAAGCAGAAAACCTCAATAAAACTTTGGATTTATATCTTCAACTTATTGAAAAGATGGATAAAAATATTATCTATAAAAACCTATATCCAAACTGTGAAGTTATGCTGAGCAAACATGACCTATATCCAAAAACAGGCGGTGCTTTGCTGCCAAATACAAATGTATCACAACTTGATATAATTTTGTGGAGTTTGTACTACATGGATGGAACTTACTCTTTATACGATATTAGTAAAAGATTAGATGTCGATATAGCATTAATCTATAAAGAGGCTAAAATCTTAGAATCAAAACAGATCATAGAGAAAATATATGAGTAAATACCAAGTAACTCAGATAATAGATTTAGATATATGGCAAAAAAATGTAGAAAAAACGCCACAATACACTATGTTTGTAAGCCCCTCTTATCTAAACTCTTTTGGTGGAAAATATCAACTCTATTTTGTAAATAAAGGCAGTGAGTTTAAAGCTGCATTTTGCATACTTCTTAGTGATGATGAAACTGAAGTAGTACTAGATGAGCTTGTGATATACGCAGGGTTGTTTTTTTGCCAAGATGCTACCCAAAAAGAGGTAAAAGCAAAATCTGAAAGATTTGAGATAACAGAAGAAATTATAAGATTTTTAACAAACAAGTTTTCAAATATAGAGATGGCACTATCTACAAAAATAGAGGATATGAGACCTTTTTTATGGCATAACTATGGCTTGAATGATAAAGATAAAGTATTTTCTTTAGACCTTAGATACACAAGTTATATAGATATATCTGAATTAAAAGATATAGATAATCCACAAGATAGTTTAATATTTAAAAATTTAGAGACTCTTAGGCAAAGAAATATCAAAAAAGCCATAAAAGAGAAAGCATATACTACTCAAGAGTTAAATATTGAACTATTTTTAGAGTATTATACAAAACTTATGGATTTACAAAATCAAAAAGTCTCAAAACAAAAGCTTCAAAATATGGCTAATGTTATCAATAACAGTGTGAATAACAAACAAGCTGTAATGTTTTGTTCTAAAAACTCTAAAGATGATATCATATACATCACAGTGTTTTCATACGACAAATATAGGGCGTACTATCTTTTTGGTGCTGGGAATTTAGATGCTAAAGAGAGTTACAAAGGTACTATATGCTTTTGGGATGCATTTATAAATCTTGCAAAAAAATATGATATAAAAGAAGTAGATATGGAGGGGATAAATTCACCTGCAAGAGGGTGGTTTAAACTTAGTTTTGGTGGAGATATAACACCGTATTATGAGATAAAAATAGGATAAACATGCAAGAAGAACAAGAAAAATATATACCTATAAACAAAGGGCATTATGACTTAGATACAAAAGAGAGAACACAAGAGTTTTCTCTAAAACTATCAAGTGGCTGGGAAGATGAGTATAAAGAGTATAGAGATAAATGGATAGAACTTCCAAAAAAAAGAGAACTATCAGAATATCCACTTCTTGTAGATTTAGAACTAGCATCTGTATGTAATCTAAAATGTCCTATGTGTTATACCATAACAGATGAGTTTAAAAAAAAGGTAAAAAAAGGGTTTATGGATTTTGAACTCTTTAAAAAGATAATTGATGAGATATCGGGTAAAGTATTTGCACTTAGACTAAGTCTAAGAGGCGAAGCTACTTTACACAATAATTTTATAGATTGTATAAAATATGCAAAAGCTAATGGTATAAAAGAGATATCAACTCTAACTCATGGCGGAAACTTAGACTTAGAGTTTTTTAAAAAATGTGTAGATGCTGGGATAGACTGGTTTAGCATCTCAATTGATGGCATCGACGAAGAGTATAATAAAATAAGAAAACCTCTAAAGTTTGATGATACACTCAAAAAACTACAAGATATAAAAAGATATAAAGATGAAAATAATCTTATAAAACCAGTTATAAAAGTTCAAGGTATATGGCCTGCAATCCGTCCAAATCCTACTAAATACTATGAAACTATCGCTCCTTTAGTCGATCTAATCGCATATAACCCTTTAATAGACTACTTAAGAAAAGATAGTGAGATAGTTTATGAGGATAATTTTGCTTGTCCTCAACTTTACCAAAGAGTTGTGGTTGGAAGTGATGGGCAAGTTATGATGTGTAGCAATGATGAGGATGGTGAAGAGATTATAGGTGATTCATACAAAGAGAGCATCTATGATATATGGCATGGGGAAAAACTAAATAAAATCAGAGATATACATAATCAAAAAGATGGTTTTAAAAGTATGAAAGTTTGTAAACTTTGTTACTATCCTAGGAAAATGGCTCCAGATGAGATGGCAAAAGTTGGTGATAGGGATATAGTTATTGAAAACTATATAAATAGAAAACAGATAGCCGGTGAATAGAATGTTTAAAGGATACAGTTGGAAAGATAAGGCTTCTTCAACACATATAAGTTTTACTGATAAAATAAGAACCTTTATGAAACTTTCAAAAAAAGGGATAGTGTATGGTAAAAATGTATGCGTAAAACATAATGTTGAAATAAGAATGACAGATAATGCAAAGTTAAAAATAGGAGATAATGTTATTTTAGATAGTTATGTTTTTTTACAATTAACAAAACCAAATCCAAGAGTTATATTGGAAGATTATGTAGGGATAGGCAGAAATTGTATCGTAGCTTCAAAAGGAAATATTTTTATTGGAAAATATACACAGATAGGACCATATTGTCAAATAAATGATCAGGGACACTCTTTTAAAAAAGATAAATTAATAATTGAACAAGATGCTATTATAGAAGATGTAAAAATTGGTCAAGATTGCTGGATAGGTTCTGGTGTTAGAATTTTAAAAGGTGTAACTATTGGTGATGGTGTAATAATAGGGGCTGGTTCAGTAGTTAATAAAAATATACCAAGTTATGAAATATGGGCTGGTGTTCCTGCAAAATTTATAAAAAAAAGAATTTAAAAGTACGAGGGTTATATATGAATAAATTTTTAAAGTCAGATAAAATATATTTAAAAAAAATCCATTTTGACGATGATTTAGCTAACTATTTAGATATGGTGAATGATGTTGAGGAATTAAAACATATAGATGAACTTGGAAGATACCCTTTAAATAAATCTGATTTACAGGAGTATATAAAAAGTGTCAATGGGCTTTTTTTATCTATATATGACAATAATAATGAGCATATTGGAAATATAAGAGTAAGTGATATCCATCCTATAAATAGACATTGCTCTTTTGGAATACTTTTAAATAAAAAATTTAGAAATAAAGGATATGCCAAAGAGGCAAGTAGATTGGTAATAGAACATCTTTTTAAATCTCTAAATATAAATAGAGTTGAATTATATGTTGCAAAAAACAATCTTGTTGCTATCAAACTTTATGAATCTTTAGGATTTAAATTTGAGGGTTGTAAAAGAGAAGCTATGTGGATTGATGGTCAATATGAGGACTTGCTTATCTATTCTAAGCTTTTTAAAGATATACAAGGAAAATAAAATGGGTCAAAATTCAGATATTTATTTAGAAAATGGGCTAACTGTTATGAATGGTGTGATTGACAAAAAATATATCGTTAATCTAAGAGATGAGATAGTAGATGTCATAAATGAAGCTTCTGATGAAAAAGTCAACTATGATGGTTCAAAGGACTCATTTATGAAAGAGACTACTAAAAGTCTATGGAATATCGTAAATGAAGATCCTAATAAAAGAAATCTTATATATAAATATATACAAAGAGTCCCAGCACTATATCAACTAGCAAACCTTGATGTACTTAGGGATTTTGCAAAAGATATAGGGATGAAAAAGCCAAGTGTAAGAGAGATAAAAGTACAGATGTATCTACCTTGGGAGAAACTATTTTTTCAGTGTTGTCATCAAGATATAAATTCATTGGATTCACAAAATAGTGTAACTTTTTGGTTTCCTCTACACTATGTAGCAGAACATGCAGCTGTTAGTTATCATAAATATTCTCATAAAGAGGGTCCAGTAGTTCATGAAGAGAGGATAGATGAAGAGTTTGGCATCTATGGAGCTTGTGTACCTAAAGAGCTTCAAGAAAAATACCCAGAGATAGAAAAAGCAGTAGTTGATGAGGGTGATCTTATAGCTTTAAATAGGATGGTTTTTCACACATCTCCAAAGTTTGAGGATCAAAAATACGCTAGATGGACTGTTCTTGTAAGATATGATGATATAGAGGGTAACGGTATGTATGATGGTACAACAAAGTATGAAAAATATACACCCTTTAATCTCCAAAGATACAACAATGAGATACTTCCAAAAATAAGAGAATACCTAACTCAAAAACCAAAAATAAAATGGAGTCCTGATGAGTGATTTTAATAAAAAACTAGAAGAGAACTTCCTATCTTCAAAATTAGATATATCAAAAAAACTTGAAAATTTTCCAAGATTTGTTAACAGAAGAGATTTGGCTCTTTTTTTAAACAGATATGAGATATATAAACAAATTATAAATGTTCATGGTTCCATCGTAGAGGGTGGTGTAAATCTTGGTGCTGGTCTTTTTACATGGTTTCATCTTATATCTATCTTTGAGCCTTATAATCTTGCTACTCGTAAAATAATAGGCTTTGATACTTTTGAGGGTTTTCCAGAAGCAAATATACAAGATAAGGGTGGTGCATATGAAGATAATAGTATCTATAAAGAGTTTAGTGCCAACCAATCTTATGAAGAGATGCTTTCAAATATAAATATACAACAACAAAACAGACCATTTAATGATAAAAATTTTATAGAGATTATAAAAGGTGATGCTACAAAAACAATGCCACAATACCTTAAAGACAATAAACATCTACTTGTTTCCTTACTTCATATAGATTTTGATATGTATGAACCTACAAAAAAAGCATTAGAGACTTTTGTACCAAGAATGTCAAAAGGAGCTATCATAGCTTTTGATGAGATAAATGATCCTGCCGCAGTTGGTGAGACTTTAGGTTTATTAGATAGTATGAATATAAATAATTATAAACTATGTAGAAATAGTTTTGATTCAAATTTAGCTTATATTATTTTGTAATCAATATGGGATTAGAACAAAACCTTATATCTGAATTTTCTAGATTTATAAAAAAAGATTTAGATATTATTGTTATATTGGCACTTGGAAGGTCAGCTTCTTTGTTCGTGGAGGGGTTGCTTGATAGTGATGAGATTATAGTAAATCGTCCAATCTCACTTATGCCAAACAATCTAAATATATTTCATGCTCAAAAAAATAAATTGACACAAAAAGAGATGGACTCATTTAGAGCTTATCTTTACAGAAATATATCAAGAAGAGAGTTTGAATCTTGTGATATTTTTATGGATATGTTTGATTATATTATTGAAAATACTACTGAAAAGATAGATGGACTAAATGCTTTTAAACTTTTTTATTTTATTTTTATCCAAATAAGAAAGATAGATATCGATAAGGTTAAGTATATATTGGCTCATCAACATATGATTGATATAACTGGTGACAATTCAGAAGATTTTTATAAAAATTTTAAAAATCACTATTTTATTTTTCCTGTAAAAAATACAAAAATACAGATGCAATCTCTATTTAGACATATTCACAGTAACCTAGATGATAACATACACTTCATATATTGTCATCTTTATATGACATCTATGGCGTATAATTTTTATAAAAAAAATAAAGATAAATCTTATATTTTATATAATGAAAATCTAAATCAGCAACCTCAAGAAACTATACAAAAACTTCTTGGATTTTTAAATATTAATTATGATGAACAAATATATCTAAAAGCTACAA
>JAFGVR010000127.1 GCA_016937915.1 Campylobacterales bacterium
AGAGGAAGCTACACCTTTTGAGAAAAAACCTCAGATGAGTGATGAGAAGTTGCATCTTACAAAATGGCTTTTTAAAGAGATAGAGAAAAAAGGGTTTAAACAGTATGAGATAAGTAATTTTGGCTCATACCGCTCAAAACACAACTACGGCTACTGGGAATACAAAGATTATATTGGTGTTGGAAGTGGTGCTGTTGGAAAACTTGGACTAAATAGATTTTATCCAACTAGCGATGTAGAGTCATACATCAAAAATCCATTGGATATAGATGTTGAAGAGTTAAGTAAAGATGATAGAGTTATTGAACAGATTTTTTTAGGTCTTAGAAGTGATGTTGGTGTAGATGCAAAGATTTTAAATAAAGAGCAGATAAAACAAGCAGAGATATTAGTTTTAGAAGATAAACTTATAAAAGAAAACTCTTTCTATTATAATAAAGATTTTTTACTAGCTGATGAGATTGCACTATTTTTTGGATAAATTAATCATTGTTTCGATAAAATCGCAAACTTTTAGTAACACAATGTAAAAGGGATAATATGTTTGGTATGGGTTTTACTGAGATAATGGTTATAGCTGTTATCGCCATCTTATTTTTAGGTCCTGATAAACTTCCTCAGGCGATGGTAGAGATAGCTAAGTTTTTTAGAAATACTAAAAACACTTTAAGTACTGTAAAAGATTCACTAGAACAAGAGATGAATGTTTCAGAGATCAAGCAAGAAGCATTAGCTTATAAAAAAGAGCTTGAGAAAGCTAGTGAGGATGTTAAGAAAAAAACTGATATCAAACAAGCTTTGTTTGATGATGATTTTGATGTTATGAGTGAAGTGTTTGAAGATAAACCTAAACCAACAGTTGAACAAAAACCAGTCGTAGAACAAAAGTATGAAACTGTAACTTTTGAGAAAAAACCAAAATAAGAGACAAAAAATGTTTGAAGAACTTAGACCACACCTTGTAGAACTTAGAAAAAGACTAGGCATCTCTGTTGGAAGTCTTATTGTTATGTTTTTTATTATGTTTTACTTTCATGAGCCAATACTTGAATGGATAGTAGAGCCACTAAATCAAGCACTTATAGAGGTTGGTAAAAAATCTATCCACGCTGCTGATGGTATGGTTACAACTACTCAAGTTGGTGGTGCTTTTTTTGTAGCTCTAAAAGTTGCTTTTTTTGCTGCTATCCTTGGAGCATTACCAATCATACTTTCTCAGATTTGGGCTTTTATAGCTCCAGGGCTTTATGCAAATGAGAAAAAAATGATTATCCCTTTTGTTGTGGGTGGAAGTGTTATGTTTGGTGTAGGTGTACTTTTTGCATACTATATAGTTACCCCATTTGGTTTTGATTTTCTTATAACTTTTGGTAGTTTTAAATTTACTCCACTTATAAATATAGAAGATTATGTTGGATTTTTCACCAAGATAATGTTTGGTTTTGGTATAGCTTTTGAGCTTCCTATATTTGCATACTTTCTAGCACTTCTTGGGATGGTAAACGATAGACAGATGGTTGACTTTTTCAAGTACGCTGTAGTTATCATCTTTATAGTAGCAGCTCTTCTAACTCCGCCAGATGTTCTTACTCAACTTCTTATGGCTGGACCTTTAGTGATACTTTATGGTTTTTCTATCCTTATAGTAAAAGTTGTAAATCCTGCTCCACCTGAGGAGGAAGATGAATTAACAGACGCTGATGCGGATGTTTTAAAAGAAGCTCTTGGGATAGATGATAAAAGTGCAAAATAAAGAGCTTTTAACCTCTAGCTATGATTTTCATCTACCAGATGAGCTTATAGCTACCTATCCTGCAAGTCCAAGGGATCATGCCAAACTTTTGGTTTATAACAGAGCTACAGACACAATAACCCATACATATTTTTACGATTTTGAAAAGTTTATCCCCAAAGATGCTGCACTTATATTTAACGATACAAAAGTTATAAAAGCTAGACTTTATGGTCAAAAACCAACTGGTGGTAAAATAGAGTTACTTATAAATAGAGCCTTAGATGCAAATAATGTAAATGTCTATATCAGAGGGAAAGTAAAAGTTGATAGCGAAATCTTTTTTGATGAAGATTTGGTTGCAAAAGTTACAAAATTAAATGATGATGGAAGTCGTGAGGTAAACTTTTACAAACAAAAAGAACCTCTTAGATTTGAAGATATCTTACCTATCATAGACAAAATAGGTCATGTACCACTACCCCCATATATACAGCGAGAAGATAATAAAGAGGATGAGAGTGAGTACCAAAGTGTATTTGCTCAAAATGAGGGTGCAGTAGCAGCTCCTACTGCATCACTTCACTTTACAGATGCTCAACATGAGAGAATCTGTAAAATTCATAAACATGCATTTGTAACTTTGCATGTTGGAAGTGGAACATTTAAACCCGTTGAACATGAAACTATAACAGATCATCCGATGCACTCAGAGTACTACGATATATCTGATGCGGCAAAAGAGCTTTTAGAGAGTGATATCCCCATATTAAGTGTTGGAACTACATCGACTAGAACCATAGAGTTTTACGCAAGATACAAAGAACTGCAAAGAGGTGAAGCAAATCTATTTTTGCATCCAAACAATAAACCTATAAGGGTAAATCATTTACTTACAAATTTTCACCTTCCTAAATCAACTCTTTTGATGCTTGTAGCATCTTTTGTGGGGCTTGAAAAAGTACAAGAGTTGTATGCAGAAGCTATCAAAGAGAGGTATCGTTTCTACTCTTATGGTGATGCTATGTTGATATTGTAGTTCTTTAGTTTAACCCTCTTTTCAACACTTTTTAGAGATAATCGCGAACTTTAATTATAAGGGATAGTTCGTGCTTGATTTTTCAAAATTTATAAAATACTCAAAACCAGGGCCAAGATATACCAGTTATCCGACAGCTTTGGAGTTTAGCAGTGCTTATGAGTATGATACATATATCAAAAAACTAGAGTCTCAAGATCCCTCTCGCCCTTTGAGTTTATATTTTCACCTCCCTTTTTGTAAAAATGCTTGTTACTTTTGTGGTTGTAATGTTGTCTTTACTTCAAGGGAAGATAAGATGCTTCATTACATTGAGTATCTAAAAAAAGAGCTGCAGATTCTCAAAAAACACTTAAAGTGTGAGCGAGAAGTTATGCAGATGCACTTTGGTGGTGGTACTCCTACATTTTATGGGGCAAATGAACTTAAAATCATTATAGATGAGATAAAAACAGTTTTCCCAAACTTTAGTAAAGATGCAGAGATAAGTTGTGAGATAGATCCTCGCCATGTAAATGAGGAACAGATGCGTGTTTTAAGTGAAGCTGGATTTAACCGTGTAAGTTTTGGGATTCAAGATTTTAACGAAAAAGTTCAACACGCGGTTCACAGAGTTCAACCTTATGAGATAACTAAAAATGCTATGGATTTGGCTAGAAAATATAATATGCTCTCAGTTAATGTTGACCTTATCTATGGACTCCCTTATCAGTCGTTAGAGACATTCAAAGAGACGCTTGAACTCTCCCTCTCACTTGACCCTGATAGATTTGCAGTTTTTAATTACGCTCATGTTCCGTGGATGAAAAAAACTATGAGAAAAATCGACGAAACTACACTTCCAAGACCTGATGAAAAGCTAGAGATCATGAAATATACAATCGATTATCTAACCTCTCATGGATATAAAATGGTGGGGATGGATCACTTCGCAAAACCTGATGATGAACTTTTTAAAGCGATAGAGAAGGGTGAACTTCACAGAAACTTCCAAGGTTATACAACTAAAGGTGGTGCGGATCTTATAGGAGTAGGGCTTACTTCCATTGGTGAGGGTGTGGATAGCTATAACCAAAATTTCAAAGATATGAAACTTTATGAAGAGGCTATAGACGCTGGCAAGCTTCCGTTTGAGCGTGGTGTGGTTTTAAATGAAGATGACCTTATCCGCCAGTATGTGATAATGGAGCTTATGAGTAACTTCAAGCTTGATATACAAAGATTTGAAGAGAAGTTTGGTATCGTATTTAAAGATTATTTTGCTGATGCGATTGAGGCTTTAAAACCGTTTGCAGATGAGGAGCTTATCACTATGGATGATAAACATATAGAGTGTAGCCAAACGGGGACTTTACTTATCCGTAACATCTCGATGCCTTTTGATGCATATATGAAAAAACATGCGGCAAATAAAAAGACATTTTCAAAAACTATATAGGTAAGATAGATGCAAAAAAATTTAGATGATATATTTGATTTTAAAAAATTAGCTGATGAGTGTGTGAAATGTGGTAAGTGTATCCCAGTTTGTACTATCCACAATGTAAATGCAGATGAGGTTACATCTCCTCGTGGTTTTATAGACCTTCTTGGTGCATACAAGAGTGGTAAACTAGAGCTTGATATGAATGCTAAAAATATCTTTGAGAGCTGTTTTTTATGTACAGCTTGTGTTGAGACTTGTCCAAAATCACTCCCAACTGATATGCTCATAGAACAGGCTCGTGCAGACATAGCTCAAAAGTTTGGCATTGCATGGTACAAAAGAGCTTTCTTTTTACTTCTTCGTCACCGCTGGTTAAATGACTTGGCATTTAAGATGGGGTGGGTGTTTCAGACTTGTGGATTTAAGATAAGAGCAGATATAGACTCTATGACCTCAAGAGTTAACTTGCCGATGCTAAAGGTTGATAGATTACTGCCAAGTCTTAGAAAAACATCATTTTTAAACGCTCACAAAGAGAATATAGATAATGGTGGAAAAAGAAAAGTAGCGGTATTTATAGGTTGTTTGGGAAATTATAATTATAGAGGCATCGGTGATTCACTTTTAGAGATTTTAGAAGCTTTAGAGATAGATGCATTTTTGGCAAAAGATCAGAAGTGTTGTGGGGCTCCTGCATATTTCACAGGGGATTTTGCAACAGTTGAGCATAATGCTAAACACAACATAGAGTATTTTGAGAAGTTTGGTGATGATATAGAGGCTATCATAGTTCCTGAAGCTACTTGTAGTGCGATGCTAAAAATTGATTATGAACACTTTTTCCATGACAACCCAGAGTGGTTAGCAAGAGCTAGAGCTGTAAAAGATAAGATATTTATGGCGACAGAGTGGCTAGAGCATCATACACATCTAAGAGAGCTTTTGGCATCTAAACATAAAAAGACTCAAATTGTAACTTACCATGACCCGTGTCATGCTAAAAAGATGCAAGGGGTACATAAAGAGCCAAGAAGTCTTATCTCTCAGTGTTATGAGATAGTTGAGATGAGTGATTCAAATGTTTGTTGTGGATTTGGTGGGATCACTATGCAAAGTGAAAAGTACCACTTAGCAAAAGCAGCTGGTGAGACAAAAGCAAACATGATAGAAAAAACAAAAGCTGATGTAGTAAGTGCAGAGTGTTCAGCTTGTAGGATGCAGATAAATGCATCTATGAACTACAAAGAGATGAAAACAGAGTTTAAAAATCCTATAGAGCTGATAGCTGAAGCCCTCAGAGGATAAAAGATGAATACTGTCATACTTTTTATATCATACATTTTAATCTCTATGGTTTTTACTTGGAAGTTTGTAGATTTTATAAAGTCAAGACAGTGGGATATAAAGAGTGCTAGGTTACTACTTGGTATATTTATTTTTATCATAGGTTTGTTGTTATTATCTGTAAGGGTTGCCATTTTAGGTGGGATAGATAACTATGAAGCATATAAAAATGAGATAGCTTTGACATTGATATTTGGTGTTATTATCATGTTTGTGGTAACTACATTATCGTTGTGGGTTATGTACCTTGTTAGAAAGATGAAGTATATGGAAGTTACATTTAATATCCCTGGAAACAATAGTGAAAATGGTTCTTTATCAGAGTCTAAAATGACATGTTTAGTAGATAGAGATCAAGTGTTAAATGTAGAGAAGGTTTTTACAACCATAGATAGTAAAAGAAAGTTAGTTCATAGAGATGTTGATTTAATTGAGAAAGATTAAAAGGGTTACATAAATGTTAGATATTAACAATAAATTAACTACAGTGTTAAAACAGTCTAA
>JAFGVR010000128.1 GCA_016937915.1 Campylobacterales bacterium
AAATTCTCACTTGATAAAAGGGATTATAGATGCAATTTTCTGCTCCACTCAAATCAAATTCAAAAAAAGTTATGTTGTTAGGTTCTGGTGAACTGGGTAAAGAGGTAGTTATAGAGGCTCAAAGACTTGGGCTTGAGACTATTGCAGTTGATAAATATGCAAATGCTCCAGCTCATCAAGTAGCTCATCGCTCTTATATTGTAAATATGCAAAATAAAGAGGCTATTTTAGAGATTATCCGTCACGAAAAACCAGACTATATCTTACCAGAAGTTGAGGCACTCTCAATAGATGCACTTTTTGACGCAGAGAAAGAGGGGTTTAATGTTATTCCAAATGCAGATGCTGTAAGTAAAACTATGAACCGTAAAAACATCCGTACATTTGCAGCAGAAGAGTTGGGTCTAAAAACTGGACCGTACAGATTTGTAACTACACAAGATGGACTTTTAGAAGCTGCAAAAGAGCTTGGTTTTCCAGTAGTTATCAAACCAGTTATGAGCTCATCAGGACATGGTCAAAGTGTAGCTAGAAGTGAAACAGATATACCACACTCATGGGAAGAGGCAAAAGAGGCAAGAGGAGATGCAAGTGAGCTTATAGTTGAAGCATTTGTTGATTTTGATTACGAGATAACACTTTTAACTGCTAGAAATGGGAAAGAGACAGCTTTTTGTGAGCCTATAGGGCATGAACAAAGAGATGGGGATTATGTGTTTTCATGGCAACCTATGGGGATGAGTGAATTAGCTAAACAAAGAGCTCAAGAGATTGCTAAAACTATCACTGATGGTTTGGGTGGTCAAGGACTTTTTGGAGTTGAGCTTTTTGTAAAGGGTGATGAAGTATATTTTAGTGAAGTAAGTCCTCGTCCACACGATACAGGTATGGTTACACTTATAACTCAAAGCCAGAGTGAATTTGCACTGCATTTAAGAGCAGTTTTAGGACTTCCATTAGGATTTACATTTTATGGCGATGGAGCATCTGCAGCATTTAAAAGTGAGGTAGATAGTTACGCACCTGTTGTTGAAGTGGATGATAGTTTATTTTCAGATAACTCTTATGTTAGGGTATTTGGAAAACCTGAAGCTCATAAAGGGCGTCGTTTGGCTGTAGCACTTGTATTTGATAAAGCTACAAAAGCTTTAGAAAAATCTCGTGAACTTATCAAAAAAGTTAAAGATATTTAATCAAATAAAACCAACTAGTAAGATAACAAAATAAAAAAATTATCATTTTTTTAATGAAGTTATCTCATTTCTATATTTTCTTATATAAAAAGGCTTTTGATTAAAGGGGATATCGTTATTAAACTTAACCTCTTGCAACTTCCTCTCATAGTGCCTAATCAAAAAGATTTTTAATTCAGCTTTTAGCTCGTTGGGATCAGATATCGACTTTATAGTATCATCAATAGATATCGCCATCAGTTCAGGTGCATCTACCCTCCCCTCTATAGCTAATGCAAACTCCCTTTGATGAAACTGTAAAATAGAAGCATCTATCATATCTACCACCATATCTATATGCTCAGGATATTCTAAAATAGTTTTTATCACACTAAGCTCTAGTGGATCTTTATAGCTATTTTTCACAACTGGTGTTTGGATGCTATTTTGATGTTTTGTTGTTAGTCTGATATAAGATGGGCTGATGCCAAGCCTAGATGCAAGGTATGTTTTATACTGCTCTTGTAATATCTGTGTTAAAGTTTTTAGATACCCCTCACAATCACTCTTTGCTTCCTCTCTAGCTTTTGGATCACGAAAATCATAAGAGCTTAATGTCTCATCCAAAACAAACTCTATAAAAGGTTTTGGTTCCCTTATCATATTTGCTATCTCTTCAACCGCACCTTTTTTTACCATATCCGCTGGGTCTTGACCATTTTCAAAAAGTACAACTCCACCCTTAAATCCAGATGCACTTAAGAGTTTGCTAGCTTTTAGTGCCGCAGCTCTTCCAGCCTTATCCCCATCATAGGCCATCACAACATCTGGCTCCCCCTTTCTTAGAAGTGGTAGATGCTCTTGCGTTAGTGCTGTTCCAAGTGTTGCAACTGCATTTGTAAATCCAGCTTGATGGAGCATCACAACATCTAAATACCCCTCTGTTATGATGATTTGAGAGTTTTTATATATATCTTGCCTTGCGTGGTGATATGCGTATAGCAGGCGGGATTTGTTAAAAAGTGGAGTCTCTGGCGAGTTTACATATTTGGCTTGATGCCCTGTGATGGTTCTACCACCAAACCCAACTATGCTACCGTTTGTTGAGTGGATAGGAAATATTATCCTCTCTATAAATCTAGCATAATATCTACCACCATCAAACCCAACTACACCCAGCTTTTGAGCTTCATCCATGCTAAAAAACTGAGCTTTTAAGAAGTTTAGCGTCATATTTGAATCAGGTGCGTACCCTATACTAAACTTCTCGATGCTACTCTCATAAACTCCACGCTCACGAAGATAAGACAGTGCAGTATGGTTTGAACTAAGCAAACCTTGATAATAATCACAAACCCTCTCCATTATCTCTGTTTTAGATTTTGTTTGTTTGTTATCGGTATATGAGAGGGAAAAGTTATAACTATGAGCTAGTTTTTCCAACGCTTCAGGGTAGTTTAGTTTCTCATAATCCATAACAAACTTAACACTATCACCACCAGCCCCACATCCAAAACAGTGGTATATCTGCTTTTGTGGACTTACAACAAATGAGGCTGTTTTTTCATCGTGAAATGGGCATGGAGCTTTGAAATTTGCACCAGCTTTTTTAAGTTCTATATACGAACCCACTACATCAACAATGTCAAGTCTGGCTTTTAGTGATTCTATAGAGTCTTGAGTTATCATGCGAGATTTTATCTATATATGGTTTAAAGCTATCATAATTTCTTACCAACTTTGTATAGAAAAGCAAAAACCTCCGCCATAGCCTTGTAAAGCTCCTCAGGAACCTCTTTATCAAGTTCAACTTTAGATAGAAGCTCTATGAGGTCTTCATCTTTTTTTATGGGTAGGTTATTCTCTTTTGCTATCTTGATAATAGACTCAGCAGTTTTCCCCTCACCCTTGGCTATCACCCTTGGAGCGTTCTCTTTTTTTGCATCGTATCTAAGAGCTGCTGCTTTTTGCTTCATATCTTTATCTCAAATCCCATTTTTATATCATCATTTATATTTTCATAAGGCGATGCGTATGGTGAAGTTTGTTTGATTTTTGGTTCAAATATCTTTATCTGTCTAGGTGTGATTTTAGCATCTATAAGGGCTGATTTTAACTCACCCAAATTCTCCCTCACGATTTTTTTAAACTCATCATTTTGGGAGTATATATGTATATTTAACTGATTTGTATCATAAAGTGCAAGTTTTAGGTTAACCTCTCCGTACTCTTTTAGCTTTAAATCTATATTGCAAAAAAAAGTATCATCTTCACTATGTTTTATCTCTATCTTCCCATTTTCCATATCATCCCAATCAAATGGCAGATAAAGAGATGCTGAGTTTGATAGGTATGATTGGAGTTGGTAGTTATCTATCTGAAGTGAGAGTTTATCTA
>JAFGVR010000129.1 GCA_016937915.1 Campylobacterales bacterium
AAAATATTTGTAGCACCTGGATCAAATCCGCTTCCAAGCAGACCCATGATTCCAGCCTCTTTGAACTTCTCATCTCTTTCCCATTGAAGTTTATACTCAAACTTAGCCTCATCTGGATGCTCATAGTTTGCAGTATCAAGATATGGAACTTTAGTTTTTATACAAGCATCCATGATAGCTAGATCTTGATAAGGTAAAGCTACATTTATAACGATATCAGCTTTTACATCTTCTATAAGAGCTACTATCTCATCTACTACATCAGCATCTACTTTTGCAACCTCTATGTTAGCATCTGGAAGTTCATCTTTAATAGTTTGACAACTCTCAAGCCTTCTACTAGCTAACACTATTTTTCCAAAAATATCAGCATTTTGAACACACTTGTGAACAACTACGCGACCAACACCACCAGCACCTATAATTAGAGTTGTTTTCATTTTACATCATCCTAAAAATTATATATGAAAATTATTATAACCTATATTTGAGCATCAACAGATACTTTTTTATGATTTTGTTACGAGTGTAGTACTCCAACCCTCATAAAAACCATGCTCTTTTTTTAATAGTTTGCAAATCGATTCAACGATTTTTGCAACTTCATCTCTTGTAACACTATGAGTTTTTATCATAGCCACACCATGTTCATACTCATCAGTAGATAGATCATCCTTGTACTCAAAACCATCTGCTTTCGCAAGCTCTCTAAATCTTTCCTTTTGAGTAGCTGTATCAAAAACTGCATAATGTTCAACTTCTCTAGGTACTTCTAAAGTGTCACCCTCCTCTTCTAGCAAAAATATTATCTGATTGCTCACTATCTGATGCGATTCCATCTCAGTAGGTAAAAGTTGAACTTCATAAAAGTTCCATTTTGCATCTTTTACAATATTACTTTCAAATATATACCTTGAAGGGTTTAATATATCTGCTACAGTTGTATTAAAACCTTTTGAATTAGCTGTATAAAAATAAAGCTCACTCCAACCATCAACAACTCTAGTCCCAACATATCTAGCATTATTTTCATACTCTATCGCTATGATAAGAGACTCCTTTGTCTCCAAAAACTCCTCATAACCATCTTTAGTTTCATCAAAATTATCAAACTTTACAAATACACTAAAAAGCCAAGGAAATTTTGACTTTTTACTATGAGCATCTTCACTAAATTCTATAGTGTATGTATCTCCATCTTGAACTCTTTTATAAATCTCTCTATCCATTATATATTTACAACCTCATTTATCTCTAGTCCAAACCCACCAAGTCCAACTAGTTCACTCTGTTTTACAGATGATAAAAGATTCATCTTTGAAACACCAAAACTCTTAATTATTTGAGCACCAGTACCTATCTCTTTCAATGAAGCGTTATCTTGATGCAAAGTTTTATTTATAAATACCAAGATACCACTATTTTGTTTTAAATACTCTATGGAGTTTACTAAGTTTTTATATTTGCTTTGGTTCAAAAGAAGCTCTATATCTGGAACAACATTGTGAACTCTTACATTTACCACTTCACCTATCTCACCAAACACTACAGCAGTGTGTTCTATCGCATCATGGTCTTGAAATGTAACTTTTGTAGCTTTTGCATCAAAAAACTCTATCTCCTCTTTTGCACACTCTTTTACAAGTCTCTCGTTTGCTAGGCGGTATTCAACTATGTCAGATATAAAAACTGTTTTTAGATTGTGTTCTTGTGCAAATATATCTAAATCATCTCGTCTAGCCATTGTTCCATCATCTTTAATTATCTCACAGATAACTCCAGCTTCACTAAGACCAGCAAGACGACATATATCTACACTACCCTCAGTGTGTCCAGTTCTTACAAGTGTACCACCATCTTTTGCTATAAGGGGAAATATATGTCCAGGGCGTACAAGCTCCTCTGCATGTGATATAGGGTTTGCAAGTATCTTTATAGTATCATCTCTCTCAGATGCAGATATACCAGTAGAAGCAGTTCTTGCATCTACTGAAACTGTAAAAGCTGTTTCATAAGAAGATGTATTTGAACTTATCATAGGACTGAGTTCCAATCTCTTTGCAATCGTTTTACTTACTGCTACACATATAAGCCCCCTTGCATGTGTAGCCATAAAATTTACATGAGCTGGAGTTGAAAATGCAGCAGCATAAACCAAATCACCCTCATTTTCTCTATCTTCATCATCGCACATGATAATCATGTTACCTTTTTTTATCTCTTCTATAGCTTCTTGAACTCTTTGTATAGGTGTCATATTTTCTCTTATTTATGTAGTTTTGAAATTAGAAAACATTATATAAAAAAGATAATTAAAAACACTTCAAAGAAAAAATTTGATTTTTTTCAAAAAACCCTTGACATTAAAAACATTTTTGCCTATAATTTCGCCATCCAAACAACGAATGGATATAAAGAACGCGGAATAGAGCAGCTCGGTAGCTCGTCGGGCTCATAACCCGAGGGTCGTAGGTTCAAATCCTACTCCCGCAACCAACCCTAAGCCCTTCATTGATATTACCTTTTATCAGGAAAAAAT
>JAFGVR010000130.1 GCA_016937915.1 Campylobacterales bacterium
AGATGCAACAACAGTACTTAACCGTAAAATTGCTGAAAAAGGTATCTACCCTGCAGTTGACCCATTAGATTCAACTTCAAGATTACTCGATCCACAAATTTTAGGTGAAGAGCACTATAATGTAGCTCGTGGTGTTCAACAAACACTTCAAAAATATAAAGATCTTCAAGATATTATTGCTATCCTTGGTATGGATGAACTTTCTGAAGATGATAAAAATGTTGTTGAGCGTGCTCGTAAAATTGAAAAATTCTTATCTCAACCATTCTTCGTTGCTGAAGTATTTACAGGTGCTCCTGGTAAATATGTTTCACTTGAAGATACTATCAAAGGTTTCAAAGGGATCTTAGAGGGTGAGTATGACCATATGCCAGAGAGTGCATTCTATATGGTTGGTGGCATTGACGAGGCTATAGCTAAAGCTGAAAAATAATATTCGGAACTAAAGGACTGAGATGGAAAAGTTTAAACTTGAAATTTTAACACCTAATGGCTCTATTTTTAATGGTGATGTTGTTAGTGTAACTCTTCCTGGTGAAGAGGGTGAGTTTGGTGTTTTAGCACACCACTCATCTTTAACAACACTTTTAGAAGCTGGTGTTATAGATATAGAAAAAGGTGATAAATCAGTCGAGTCAATTTTAATTAACTGGGGCGTTGTTCAAGTTGATGAGGAAAAAGTTATAGTTTTAGTTGAAGGTGCAGTTGCTATTCGCGGTGAAAGTGAAAGTGAAGTTGCTAATGCACTTGATGAAGCTAAGGAACTTATCAACAGTATTGCTGATTCAAATCCTGCGATAGCTTCTGCTACAGCTAGAATAGAGTCTGCAGCACAAAGACTACTATAAGATAATGATTAACGATTTAATCGATTTTTATTTAAAAAGTCATCCTGTAACAATAGGTGTATTGATAGTATTATCAATATACTTTATTGTTCTAAACTGGGTTTTCTTTTACAGATATTTTTCATTGAGTAGTTGGTTCGCTCGTGAAAACAATTCTCTTGAATCTTTATTAATGGGTGCTTCATCTGTAAATGAGTCATCATTTTTAAGTCACTTTTTGAAATCTAGCGATTATATAACCAAAGAGATATTACAGCTTGGTATGTTAGCTGCTACAAAAGAAGCTACAAAAGGTTTATCTATTTTATCTGTATTTGCTTCAACTACACCTTTTATAGGATTATTTGGTACAGTTGTATCGATACTTGATACATTTACTCACATAGGTAGTACTAGTGGTAGTATCTCTATAGTGTCTAGTGGTGTCTCAGATGCTTTAATTGCAACTGCCGCTGGTATATTTGTGGCTATATTTGCATATACTTATCATCAGATTTTGAAGCGTAAATCTTATGAGATAATTAGCTTTATCCAGATGCAAAGTGAAGCTATAATAGCTAGAAATTCAAACTAAAGTATTTAAAAATGTATGATTGGGATTCAAACCCTGAATTAAATATAACTCCATTAGTTGATATAATGTTGGTGCTTTTAGCTATTTTAATGGTAATTGCACCAAATATTGTTTATGAAGAAAATATAAAGCTTCCTCAAGGTTCTGCAACACAACAACTATCTAAAATTCCACCAGTTCATATAACTATTGATAAAGAGAAAAATTTAATGGTTAACAAAGAGCAATATGAACTAAATGCTTTTTTAGATAACTTCTTTACATATTCAAGAACATTAGATCTAAAAGCTACGGTACTAATTAGTGCAGATAAAAGTTTGGATTATGGGGTTGTGATGTCTGTTTTATCTGCTGTAAAGCAAGCAGGTTTTACAGATGTTTCACTTGCTACAAATGGATAGAGATAATTACTATTTTTTTCTAAGCGGTATAATATCGCTATCTATATTTTCCTTTTTAGCTTTTATCGTTTTGTATGGTTATATCAATATTCCCCAAAATAAAGTTTTTGCACTTAACAAAGATAAATTTATATCTATCTCTATAGAGATGCCAAAAGAGGAGGTTGTTATACCAACTCCTAAGCCTGAGATTCAAACTCCAGAGATAGAAGAGTCTAAAGAGGTTGATGTTGGTGAGCTTTTTAGTGATGTGTGGACTAAAAAGATTGAGAAAAAAGAGAAGCCTAAAGAGGAAAAAGTACTCAATAAAAGGTTGCAAGATGCTCTTACAAAAACAAAAACTGTAGAGAAAAAAGAGTATAAACCAAGTGTAGTAGAAAAAACTCAGACAACTTCTAGTGGTGATGAAGTTAATGAATATTTGGCTAAAATTCAAGCTTTAGTATATAAAAATTTCTATCCACCACAAAATTCTGAGGGTCATAGTGTTAAGGCAGTTATAGAACTTGATACTGTGGGGATAGTAAAAGATTTTAGGATACTTAGATACTCTGAAAATGAGGCTTTAAATCAAGAATGTGACAAAATAAAGCAAAGACTTTTAAATCAACTTTTCCCTACAAATCCAGACAATAAACAGGGTAGTTTTATTATTATATTAACTTCAAAGGAGTGATGATGAAATTTATAGTTTCATTTTTTATGTTAGTAGCCCTATCTTTTGCAGATGCAACTATAGAGGTTATAAAAAAAGCAGATGTATTACCAACTATAGCTATTGAAGATAGTTCAAAAGAGTATAGTGAGACATATAAGGTGAAATTTTTTAAATCTTTAATAGCTGATTTAAATGTTATATCACTTTTTAATGTAGATAGGCATCATAGGTTTAGTGATTATGATAGTAATACAGTATTGCTAGATAATAGAAATATGGATTATGTATTGAAATATAATCTCTCATCTGGAGATGGAAACTCATTATATGTTAAAGTAAAGTTGCTATATAAAGATGCAGAAGTTTTTAGTAAAAATTATAAAATAGGTAGAGATGATATCTATATGTTTATATCTCATTCAATAGCTTATGACATAAATGAATTCATGGGTGCTCCATCAGTTGAGTGGATGAAAAGAAAAGTTATTTTCTCAAGGATAGTATCACCTAGAAAAAGTGAAATAGTAATAGCAGATTATACCTTGGCATATCAGCATGTGGTAGTCAAAGGTGGATTTAATGTTTTTCCAAAATGGGCTGATAAGAAAC
>JAFGVR010000131.1 GCA_016937915.1 Campylobacterales bacterium
CTCTCATAGTAGATCTTCCATTTTTGATAATCTTTTTAATTGTTATTTACTATATAGGTGGCATCATAGTTTTAGTGCCACTTATAACTATCATGATAATCCTTTTTTATACCATATCTTTATCTGGCACCATATATAAAAGTATAGAACAAACCTACGCTGCTAGTGCCAAAAAGAACTCTATCCTCATAGAGACTCTAAATGCTCTAGAGAGTGTGAAGGTTTTTAACGGTTTTAACACTACACAGTATAACTATGAAGAGGCCAATGGATATGTGGCAAAAAAAAGTATAAAAACCAAGATACTCTCAACATCTATAACTACTATAACAGGTGTTTTGATACAGTTAAATACAGTGTTGGTGGTTATAGTTGGAAGTTATCTCATTCAAGAGCAAAATATGACTATGGGTGCTTTGATAGCGGTGGTTATACTTGCATCTAGAACCATCTCACCCATAGGGCAAGTAGCTAGTCTCATCTCAACTTATGAGCAAACAAAGATGGCTTATAAGACACTAAGTGAGATAATGGCTAAGGAGATAGAGAGAGATGATGCAAAAGAGTTTATAAAACTAAATGAGATAAAAGGGGATATAGAGTTTAGAGATGTCACCTTTAGTTATCCAAACGATTCAAAAGAGAGCTTAAAAAATGTCTCATTTAAGATAGAATCAAACCAAAGATACGCCATACTTGGAAAGATTGGGAGTGGTAAAAGTACTATACTCAAACTTGTTTTAGGGCTATATAAACCACAAAGTGGAAATATATTTGTAGATGGGATAGATATAAACCAAATAGACCCTATATTTTTAAGAGACAATATAAGCTATGTACCACAAGATATAGTTTTGTTTAATGGTACTATAAAAGAGAATATCTCTTATGGTTATCCTTACATAGATGATGAAGATGTTATACAAGCTGCTAAGTTATCAAACCTTAGTGATTATATACAAAAAACGCAAAAAGGTTTTGATACCATGATAGTGGAGGGTGGTAAAAACCTCTCAGGTGGTCAAAGACAAAGTGTAGCTATATCAAGGGCATTTTTAAGAGATAAACCTATAGTGCTTTTGGATGAGCCTACAAACTCTATGGATGCACCAAATGAGAACATCATAAAGCAAAATCTACAAAAAAAGGTAGAAAATAAAACTACACTACTTATAACTCATAAAATCTCTATGTTAGACATAGTAGATAAAGTCATCATAATCGAAGATGGTAAGATAACTTTTGATGGTTCAAAAGATGAAGTTCAAAAAAGGATCTCAAATGGGAGATAAGAACTTAGAATTTGTCTCAAGTCTTAGTAGTGCTATAGTTGAAAAACACTCAAGAAGTTCAAGAATAATGTTAAATACAATCTTTGTTGTGTTTATGCTTCTTATAGTTTGGGCTAGTTTTGCACAGATAGATGAGATAACAAGGGGGGATGGAAAAGTTGTACCATCTTCAAAAGTGAAAATCGTTCAAAACCTAGAGGGTGGTATAGTCTCAGAGATACTTGTAAAAAACTCCCAGATGGTAAAAAAAGGGACACCACTTTTAAAGATAGAAAACAAGCAGTATGAGAGTAGTTATATACAAAGTGGATTAAAGCTTGATGAGCTAAAGATAAGGGCAAAAAGGTTAGAGTGTGAAGCAAAAGGTTGTGAAAATTATGAGATAAAAGATGAACAACTTTTAAGTGAAAACAAAAAACTGATAGAAAATGAAACTATACTTTTTAACTCACATATGAGATACCTACAAAATCAGATAGATATGGTAAAAGAGCAGATAAAACAAAACGATTCTATGGTGCAAGATTTTACAAAAATACTCTCAAGGTTAAAAAATAAGCAAAAACTCTTAAAAGAGGAGATAGGTCTAATCACCCCACTTGTAAAAAAAGGGATAGAGTCTAGGATAGAGCTTATAAGGCTTGAAAAAGATAATGAGGGGATATCATCTGAGATAGAGACAAAAACTTTAGAACTTGTAAAAGCAAAGAGTGTAAAAACTGAACTTTTACAAAAGATAGATGATCTAAAAATTAGTTTTAGCAACAGAGCTCAACAAGAGCTAAATGAGGTTATATCAGAGATCTCTCAGATACTAAATGAGAAAAGCAAGTTTAAAGATCAAGTCACAAGGACACTTGTGACATCTCCTGTAAATGGTAAAGTAAAAAGATTACTTATAAATACCATAGGTGGTGTTGTAAAACCAGGTGAAGATCTAGTCGAGATAGTACCTATAGAGGATGAACTTATAGTTGAAGCTAGGATAAAACCAAAAGATATAGCATTTTTGTATCCAGATCAAAAGGCTATCATAAAGTTTACAGCTTACGATTTTTCTATCCATGGTGGACTTGAGGCAAAGCTAACTGGTATCAGTGCAGATACCATAGAGGATGAGAAAGGGAATAGCTTTTACTTAGTGGAGTTAAAGACCACAAACAAGTTTTTTGATGATGAGCAAAACAGCATGAAAATCATCCCTGGTATGACAGTTACTGTAGATATACTAACTGGTAAAAAAACTATCATGGAGTATATCTTAAAGCCAATCTTTAAAGCTAAAGATAATGCACTTAGTGAAAGATAGATGATAATATGTAAAGAGTGATGGAAAAAGTAGAATTATAAATAATATTATTGTAGAATTTGTGATATAA
>JAFGVR010000132.1 GCA_016937915.1 Campylobacterales bacterium
TTGTTCATGTATAAATAAAGGGATAAATCTACTTAAACTAGCAAAAGATGCGGGAGCTGCAGAAAATCCACCAACACTATAGGTTATTTTTACTTGATGCCGCTTTAAGATAGCCCTTGAGGTAAAAAAAGCTTTTAAAACTTTAAAAAGTGCTTTTACTTTTTTCATACCTCTTTGATTTACAACACCTGTTGTATCTAAAAAATAAACATCCAAAAACTTTGAATTTGATTCAAAATACCTTCTATCTTGCCCACTTTTAGAACCTATAAATATAGCCTCATGACCATCTTTAACTAAAGCCTCGACCAAAGCTTCAGCTATCATCAGATGCCCACCTGTTCCACCACCTGTTATACAAAACTTCATCAGTATTTTGCCTTTTTAGAAGCCATCAAAACCATCCCAACAGCAATTGATCCAGCCAAGATAGCTGATCCACCATAACTCAAAAATGGTACAGATATCCCCTTGATAGGGGTAAGACCACTAATACCATAAGCATTAACCAAAAATGCAAAAGAAAACATCAACCCTATCCCAAGACAAAAAAGGTAAACACTCCTTTTTTTACTTCTATTTGCTACTTTAAATATCCTTTGCAACATCCACATAAATATGAAAACTACAAATAAAACTCCAATAAATCCAAATTCTTCAGCAAGTCCTGCTAAAACAAAATCTGTATGAACCTCTGATAAAAAACCAAGCTTAAATGTACCATTACCAAGACCAACTCCAAAAAGTCCACCATTATTTATGGCATTTAAAGAGTGTCCTATTTGATAAGGCATCACCTCAGCAGGGACTCTAAGATGTGATGCAATCGATTCTGGAAAAAGTTCTAAAATTGTGTTTTGAGCCAAAGACCACCATGATTTAATCCTCTCAATCCTATGTTCAGATGAGATAATAATAACTAAAAAAACACTTAAAACCATCGAAAGAAGAACAAGGAAAAATTTAAAACTACTCCCTGCAAACATAAGCATAATAATAAGGGTAAGCCCCAAAACAACTACCTGACCAAGGTCATTTTGGATAAATGCTATCATAAAAACAGCACCTACAAAAACAAGTGCATAAGGGGTGAAGCGTTTAAACTCCCAAGCAAGAGTCATATCTTCATGTTCACCCATTTTCCTAGAAAAACTCCAAGCCAAAAAGTATATAAATCCAACTTTAAAAAACTCAACAGGGGCAAGAGAGAAACCAAAAAGTTTTATCCATCTCTTCGCACCACCAACCTCTGTAACCAAACTCTCTGGCAAAAATGGCATAGCCATCATAAGTAAACTTGCACCTATAAAAAGTGTAAAACCTATTCTACTTAGCCATTTATCAGGATCTAAAAGTGATAAACCCCAAATCAAAACGATACTCAAAATCCCAAAAGCTGCTTGACGAATAACAAAATGAAACTCATTTACATCAAAAAGCAAAGTTACATACGATGTTAATGTATAAGACAACAATACACTAATACCTATGAGTATGCTAACTAATGTAAAAAGTTTTCTATCTGCCACGATTATTTAATCTTATTTATTTTTAAAACAAACTCTACTTCAGCTTTTGAAATATGGAGTTCTTTTGAGATAGTATCTAACGATACACCTTGTTTGAAAAGGGATATGATTTTTTCATCATCATTTCCATGAACTGATGCTGGGATGGAAAACTGTTTAACACCATTTTCAAGACTCAAAAGTCTTGTCTCTATCTGAGCCTCTATCTCCTCTAGATTTTGTTGAAGTTGCCTAAGACTTTGTGAAAGTGGTTGCACCATATCATATACACTTCTCTCTATCTCTTGGTAAATCTCCTCATCACTCATGTGTGATACATTTTGAGTAGTATTTTTTTGCGACTGATCAAGCTTCTTTTTTAGATAAAACAACTCCCTGTTTAGATCCTCTACTACAGATGCTACAGAATGGATATTTTTGTTATAACTTATATCTTTTGAGTAAACATAATAAAGTAGATAAAGTATTATAGCCGCCATAACAACTATGATATACTCTAAAGGGATAGTGTTTATGTTGATCATCTATTTAACCTTCGTTGCTTCTCTTTAGCCTCGCGGATAAGCACACGCTCTCTAGCCGTCACATAAGAGCTCCACTCCTTCTCATCCCTCTCATATATCCTTGTAAACTTTGCAAGATTTTTACTAACTGCACCAAAAAATACACCAATATCCCTTTTTGGATGCACTGGAAGTTCCAACCTTCCGTAGTATTCACGCCCCTCTCTCAACACTGGTTCTTTTAGTTTAAAATGCTCAAACCCAATCGCTTCTATATTTGCACGACTTACAAGTTCAAGTCTTTGTGGAACCTCATCTTTTATAAGTAGCTCTAATGCATCTACTTTTTTATGAAGCTCAACTAAAAGTTCAAGTATAACTGGATCAGTATCACTTGTCTCACCTCTAGCTTTTGCAAGTCTAAGCCATCTGTTTATAGGATCATCATCAGCCTCACTAAGTTGTTGATACTCCCTCTCAAATAACTCTTTATCTAAACTATAAACTGAAAATGATAAACTTATTGGTGCTGGTACTAAACGGGGATTACTCATGAGACAACCTTATCTAAAATAATTAATATAAAAAATGCAAAACCAAGATAACCATTTACTGTAAAAAATGCTCTATCTATTTTTGTAAAATCTTTTCTAACCAAATAGTGTTCATAATTAAGCATAAGTGCAGATACCACCACTGCTAAAAATGCAAACGCCCCAAGAGAAGCCACCCAAGCAAATAAAGCCCAAAAAACAACTGTAAGAGAATGAAATATAGCGGAGATAAAAAGTGTAGCATCTGCACCAAAACGAGATGGGATTGAATAGAGGTTGTTTTGTTTATCAAACTCCATATCTTGAAGTGAGTAAAGCAAATCAAACCCAGCTACCCAAAAGATAACACCAAGACTAAGAATAACTGACCATGCAGGTATAGTTGCCTCAACCGCTACAACCCCAGCTATAGGAGCAAGTCCAAGGGAGATCCCAAGAACCACATGAGCTAAATGTGAAAATCTTTTAAAATATGAGTAACTACCAAGAACAACTAAAATAGGAAAACTCATATAAAATGCAAGGGGATTTATCATATAAGCCACACCGATAAATATAATACCATTTACCAAGCTAAACAATAAAATACTAAGTGAATCAAGCCTATCATCAACATTTGGGCGATTTTTTGTTCTAGGGTTTTGTGCATCTATATCTATATCCGCGTATCTGTTTATCCCCATGGCAAAGTTTCTAGCACTCACAGCTGCCAAAGCACCCATAAGTAAAAGCCAAAATCCAAACCATCCATCAGCAGCTACAACCATAGCTATAAATATAAAAGGGAGTGAAAAGATGGAGTGTTCAAACATAACAAGTTCGTTAAAATCTTTAAATTTATCTATAAATTTTTGCAAAATAACCCTCAAAAAATAATTAAGCCCATTTTACCTAAAAGTGATTTTAACTTATCTTTAACAATAATATTTGAGTTGATGAATTTAGAGGATTAATAAAAGGAACTCAATTTTGAGTCCTTTTATTATAAATAATTATTTATTTAGTGAGTTTAGAGATAATATTATCTCATCCATTTTGTCACTTATCTCATTGACATAATCAGAGATGTTATTTATCTCCTGTGCATTCTCTTTTAAGCTTTGTGCATTATCATTTATAGACTGGATAAGTACATTTGTAGTAGCTGCTGTTTCACCTAAACTTTTTTGAGTTCTCTCAGCAAGTTTACGCACCTCATCTGCAACAACCGCAAACCCTCTTCCATGTTCCCCTGCCCTTGCTGCTTCGATAGCTGCATTTAGAGCTAATAGGTTTGTTTGATCAGCTATATCACCGATAGTTGAGAGGATCTCTTTTGTCTCATTTGCACTTGAAACAAGAGTTTGAAGACTATCCACCATCTCATTTTCGTTGCTTGATACATGGTGGATCCTATCAACTGCACCTTGAATCATATTTTTTAGCTCTTGGATAGTAGTATCAGATATTTTTGAGATAGTTTTATTTAACTCATTTGCAGATTCTCTTATCTGTTGATTTGTTTCATCGTTCTCTTTTTTCATCCCCTCTAAAGCATCCCCTAAAAGGTTGATATTTTCCAAAACTTCAGCCATTTTTGCCTTAACATTTATGTTTGAGCGAGTTTGAAAATTACCTTTTGCGTAAGATTTTAAAGTCCCTATAGCGTTATCTAAGTTTTTCTCAGTTGAGTCTATCATGTTGTTCATACTTTTTCTAAGAACATGAACATATGGAGTTTGAGAATCTGAAGATATACGGTTTGAAAAATCACCTTTTGAAACTTTATCAGCTATAAGAACCATCTCACCAGCTACTAAAGTATCTTCTTGTACAGATTTTTGGTAGCTTTTAACTATAGTATTGAAATTTTTTTCAGCTTCACTAGTTGCATTTTCATTTAAATTCATACGATTTCTTTTAAATTGTATAACTTCAACAAGTTCAAGACGCTTTTGATCTATAGAACCTCCACCACCAGATGCACTAAAATTTAAGTTCATAAGAGCTAAAGCAACTAAAAATGCACCCCCATTTAAACCTAGATGCACCATTTGAGCATCACTCCAAAAAAATGATGACAACGACAAGGCAAACACTGCAACTATGATAATGTTTTTTACTAAATTATTCATCTTAACTCTCTTTATCTTAATGTTTTATACAGTTCTTCTGCTTGTTTAACCTCTTCTGCAGATAGTTTACGACGACAAGATAAGTAACACTGTTTTTTTGTCGCAGCATCTATCATAGAATAAACTGTAGCATACACCCAGTAAAATCCACCATCTTTAGTAGCATTTTTAACATAACCTGTCCAAACTTTACCTTGCTTAACTGTTGCCCAAAGATCTTTAAACGCAGCTTTTGGCATATCTCTGTGTCTAACTACATTGTGTGGTTTTCCTACAAGCTCTTCAAGTGTATAACCAGCAACTTTGCAAAAATCATCATTTGCAAACATTATAATGCCACTTGAATCTGTTTGCGATACCAAAAAGTCATTTGACTTTAAAACATACTCACTCATCTTAACTCCTAACATAAACTTCATTTTATAAACTATCTTTAAATTTATACTAAAAAAATTAAGCCCTTCTATTTAAAATTGTTCAAATATTAGCAACTTTTATTATATGTAACCATTCAATACACCAATTTGTTATAATTTTATAAAAAGTATATTATGAAACAATTAGCAATAATCGGACCAACCGCTTCAGGAAAAAGTGATCTCGCTATAAAAATAGCTCAAAAGATAAACGGTTACATCCTCTCCATAGACTCCCTTAGCATCTACAAAGAGATAGATATAGTCTCAGCCAAACCATCAAAAGATGAGCTTAGCATCGTAAAACATTTTGGGATAGATGAACTTTACCCAGATGAGTATTTTAGTGTCGATATATTTATAAATCTATATAAAAAAGTGGTAGATGAGTGTAAAAAAGATGGCAAAAACTTAGTGATAGTTGGGGGTACTTCATTTTATCTAAAATCACTTTTAGATGGACTCTCAGCCATCCCAAACATAACTGATGAGACAAAAAAAAGGGTCGATGAGAGACTAAAAAACCTAGATGAGTGTTATAAAACTTTGTATGAAGCAGATGCAGCGTATATGCAAAAAATCTCACCAAACGATAGATACCGAATCGAAAAAGCACTACTTATCTATGAAGCATCTAAAATCACCCCAACAAAGTGGTTTGAGCAAAACCCTCCAAAACCTATCATAGAAAATCTTCCTATATTTAACATAGCAGTAGATAGAGATGTTTTAAGACAAAGGATAGATGCAAGAACTCAAAAGATGCAAAAGATGGGACTTATAGATGAAGTGTGTTATTTGGAGCAAAAATACACCCGTTTGCCAAACTCAATGGCTGCTATAGGGATAGTAGAGGTTCTTGACTTTCTTGATGGAAAAACTACAAAAGATGAGATGCTCTCACTCATAGCCACCCACACTGCCCAACTAGCAAAAAGGCAACAAACTTTTAACAATGGGCAGTTTAAAGAGATAATATCTGCATCCCTTGAAGAGCTTGAAGAGATCATCTACAAGGTGATATAAACTTAAAACTCCTCGCATCAAAAAGCCCTTTATCGCTTAGTTTAAGCTCAGGGATAACAAGCAAAGCCATAAAAGATAGGGTCATAAAAGGTGAGCTAAGAGTTGAGCCAAGCTCACCCTTTACAAACGCATCTATAGCCTCATACTCTTTTGCCACTTTAAACCCATCAACACCACTCATGATGCCACCAAACGGGAGTTTTAGCAGATGCTTTGCATCTTTACCAACTGCCGATACTCCCCCCTTTGCATCTATGATGAGATTTACTGCTTGTGCCATATACTCATCATCAGTTCCAACTACCACGATATTGTGAGAATCATGAGCTACACTCGAAGCTATAGCCCCATCTTTGATGCCAAAACCTCTGATGTGGGAGATGCCACGGATGGGGCTATCTTCATATCTGTTTATAACAGCTATCTTTAAAACATCATCAAGCTCACCGTGGTCAATCTTCTCTTTTGTGATAAGTTCACGATCTATTGCTTGTATCACCTCCATAGCTTCACACTTAGGGGTGTAAAAATCTTTTGCACTCTTTTTTTTGGTGTTAAATTTGTTGATAGGTTTCTCATCTACAGATGCTATCTTTAGATCACCATCTTCATAAACAACCACCCCATCTATGCAAGTTTTTAAAACATCAAATGCATCGTCCACCACTATAAAATCAGCCGCATCTCCAACTCTAAGGGTTCCAACATCAAGAGAATAGTGTTTTATAGGGTTTATACAAGCGATTTGTAAAACCTTAAAAATATCGTGTCCATTTTTTATGGAGCGTTTTACAAGCTCATTTATATGTCCATTTGCAAGGTCGTTTGGATGCCTATCATCACTGCAAAACATCAAGTTTTCATAGTGTTCATCTATGAGTGGATGCAACGCCTCATAGTTTTTCGCAGCCGAACCCTCACGGATAATGATCTTCATCCCCTTTTGAAGTTTCTCTAAAGCCTCTTCGTAACTAAACGCTTCATGGTCAGTTGAGATACCAGAGTCTATGTATTTTTTAAGCTCATCACCACTTAGAGCTGGTGCGTGTCCATCTATGGGTTTGTTGTATTTGTTAGCTAAAGCTATCTTCTCTAACATATCTGCATCACCCGCTATCACACCTGGGAAATTCATCACCTCACTCAAAAACTTTATCTCTTTACTAGCCAAAAGTTTCTCAACATCACTAGCATCAAGTTTTGCTCCACTTGTCTCAAAAGGGGTAGCTGGTACACAAGGAGATGCACCAAAGTAAAACTTAAAAGGGGTCTTTTTAGCGTTTTGCATCATAAACTCCACACCACTAAGCCCTAAAACATTTGCTATCTCATGAGGGTCACAAACAGATGCCACGCTCCCATGCCCAACTGCTAAGCGGGAAAACTCACTAGGGATGAGCATCGAACTCTCCATGTGGATGTGTGCATCTATAAAACCTGGGAGTATATAACTATCAAACTCCCCATCTATCTCTGTTATAGATGCTATCACGCCATCTTCTACAACTACCTCAACTGGTTTTATCTCTTTGTTTATTATATCTATCAAGTTTGATTTTAGTTTCATGTTTAACCTTTTAAAATATTAAATTTTACTGATCTAAAAAATTGAAGAATCATAATTAAATTGCTTTTTCACAATAAACTGAAAAAAACCATATTTCTTAAGTTCCTCTATTCGATTTTTATCTTTTAAAAAAAGTGCTAATGATTTTTGATCTTGTTTTTTAATCTCTTTGGCAAATTCAACAAAAGTGTTGTAATGTTTTGTCAATATCTCAATACGACATACCTTTGCATTATCATTTGGATGAGGGTAACTCTCACAATATCCCAAACCAAATGTTTTTATCATTGTTTCACAAATTTTATATTCATAGCTATCTTTTGGAATACCCTGTTTTCGTTTTAATTCCAATATGCCGCCTTGAGCGGTTTGTCTAAAAGCCAATTCAAAAAAATCTAATGGATTTTTTTCTGTTGGATTGAAAAGTAGAGGTTGCTCATTGTTCGTTTCAGCTACTTCTTTAGCATTAGTTGCTTTTTGCAAAATATCAAGTAGTGGAAAATCATTTTTTTTATAAGTAATATTACATAAACTACACATTAAAATATAATTTTCAGGTTTGCATTTCAGATTAGGGTACATATCTTGATCTTTAGGTCTAAAATGATCAAGTGTTGCCGTATGAGTTTTATTTGGAGTATTTGTCAATTCTACTTCACATATGGGGCATTTATTGTTTGAAACATTCTGCTGTAATGCTGTAAAACCAGACCAATAATCATCACATTTATTTTCAGTGAATTTTGCTTTAAAAATATTTACACAATTTTGATATTCTGGATGTGTAAAATAACATCTCATATCAATCATTAAACAGATCCTTAAACTCACCTAATAATTCATCCATTTCATTTTCTGAAATTTCGGTTAGTTTATCAAAATCTATCTCTTTATTTTCTTGAATGAACTTTAAAAATCGCAAATAGTGTCTATCATAAATAAAATTACTTGCTACAGTTTTACCTAATTCAATTTCTAAATTATCTAATGTTGTTTTTTCATCCTCAGATAAATTATCTTTATTTTTAAGAGAAAACAATTTAGTTATCTTCTCTTGCATACTTTTTCCAACTAAGGAGCTAATTCTAGGATAATTTAAAAGTGTTGCAGATACATCAAGATATTTTGTACCTATTCCTGATGTATCAACCATATCATTGTCAACACTGATTTTTCCTATCTCGTCGCTCTCTCTATCAAGCATCAAAAGAGGATTATGGGTAGCAATAATTATTTGTATATTTTGATTAAGTTTTCTAATATTATCTACAAAATTGATTTGCCATTCTGCATGTAATGAATTTTCAGGTTCATCCATCATTAAAATATAAGGTTTGTTTTCTTTTAGTAGAATTCTTAGAAAGATAATTAAAATTTGCTTCTCCCCTGATGATAAATCCAATACATCAAGTTCATTATTATGGTTTGAAATACTAAACGATTTTTCTATAGATTCAAGATTTATTTTTTTACTTGTATCCTTAAACATACTATCTATGATAGTTCTAAAATCATTAAGTGGTTTATAAATTTCATTCTTAATAGTTGTTTCATTTTCTTTTAGCTGTTGTATTTTTGGAGCTTCTTCAACTTTTCCATAAGTTATATCTTCTAATATTCTTGAAATTTCAGCTTTATTAGAACCGTTTTTTTCATCAAACTTTTTATTAAGTTTTATTTGGTAAGCATCAAATTTAGGCATCAATTTCATTAGTTCAGTATCTAATAGTGATAACTCCTTATCACAATTTTCTTTACATTCAACTACAGACTCCGAAACAGTATCAAAAGTATCAATAAGAATAATATCAATGTTTTGTAGATGAGCATTATCTTCAATAACAATATCTTTATTCTCACCATTTTCATATACTTTATTAATAGTAGTTTTAATATTGGGATTTTTAAATTTTTGTAAAATAGATCGTTTATTATAAAATTGAGCTTCTAAAAGTTTTAACAAACTTGATTTTCCACTACCATTTTTACCAATCAGTATATTTGTATCTTTATTGAGGTTCCATTCTAAATTTCTATTACCATAAATATTTTCTATCTCAACTTTTTTTATACTTATTTTTAGTGTATTAGATATCTCTTTAGCACCTGCTTTTACAAGATAATCCTTTATTTTGCTTTTAAATATTTTAAATTCATCTTCACTGCTCTCTTTAGGTATAAATCTATTAAATATATTATGAATTAAGTTTTTTCTGATTTTTGATGACCCTTCACCTTTTTGTTCAAAAGCATTTAACCAATCTTTCTGACAGTTTTTCATAAAACCATCTCGTATATATCTTAATAAGGCTGTTGAAAAATTTTGTTTAATTTGATTTTGAGCATAGTAAACTTCTGAATTTAATTGATTAGGAGTTTGTAAAAAATTATTTATCTCTTGCATTATAAGTGTATGATATTCCAAAATAGGTTTTAAATAACGATATTCACCCTCTAATATAATCATTCTTTTTGTAAATGCTTTTACAATAGTCCAGTGTTCATTTGCTACATAACTCTCCCATTTTTTTAAAAAATCGGTAGTATTTAAATTCAAAAACAGTGTTTCAAAGTCATATTCCAAATCAATAAGATTTTCTTGATGTATTGAAAACTCTTCTTGAATGGTTTTAAAAAGTTTTGTAAGCTCTTTTTTTGTTGCATCGTTAGCTGTTTTATCTAACTCAGCTAAATAGTATTTTTGGTTTGTAGCAAAATTAAATTGAATATTGGAATCTTTTAATGCATTCTCAACATTGCCAACCCTTCTATTGAGTGCTGATTTATAATCTTTTACTTCCAATTTATCAGCTTTAGAAAAA
>JAFGVR010000133.1 GCA_016937915.1 Campylobacterales bacterium
ATAGTATATTATATACATATTTTAACATTAGGAGTTAATATGAAAACTCGTATAGGTTTAAGTCTTGCTTTAAGCACGATTCTAGCTGCAAACCTCGTTGCTGCAACACAGTCTATGGATATAGAAGCTGGTTGGAATTTAAAAGGGAGTAGTCTTGATGGTGTAAGTACAACAACATTTAGTTCTGCAGACACTGTATGGACATACGATACAGTTGCGAAAAAATGGAATGTGACTTCACCAAATGGTAAGCTTACTTCTAAAATAACAGCTTTAGGTGATACTGTAGGTAGTTTAAGTACTATCAACTCTGGTGATGGTTTTTGGGTAAATAGTACATCTAAAGTAACTTTAACATTATCTGGTACTGAGTCTGATATTGCAAAAGAGCTTAAGAGTGGGTGGAATCTTATCTCTTTTAATGTTGATAACACAAAATCTATAGACAATATATTTACAGATGATCAAGAAAATAAGATATATACTGTATGGGGATTTGATAATGGTATGTGGAAAACTTGGTCTCCAAGTGCATACGCAAAAAATCTAATCAAAGCTAATACATCTATAGGCTTACTAAGTGAGATTACTGCTGGAAAAGGTTACTGGGTAAATACTACAACTAGTATGCAACTAACACCTCCAGATGCTACTTTACCTGACTTTGTATTTGTTAATGAAACTATCGGGGATGGACAAGTTGCCAATTTAGGTGGTGTTTCTATATATAATGCTCAAAGTGGAGAACTTTATGGAGAAACAGGACTAAATGGCAAATTTGATTTAACAAATCTAAACTTATCAGATGGTACATCATTAAAAGTTATAAAAGAAGGCTATACTAGTAGTGTAGGTACGATTGAAAATGGTTTTGTTATGTTTACTCTAATGAAGCTTGGATCTTCTACATCCGTGGATATGTCTGCAATTGGTGACCAAAAGCCACTTAAAAAATATGGACTTATTTCAACTGATTATGCTACTGTAGAAGTTGAACCATCAACTGCTGAACAAAGTATCACATTTACTGTTACTGCATACGCTACTCCAGAAGCACTTCCAAAAATCACTCAAAATATAGATTTAGATGGTACATCCACTAATCCTGAAGAGATTTCAGTGATAGGTGCTGCAAATGTAAATCTTAAAGGTTCAGATAAAAAAACTATACTTGATCCTTCAACTATGGATGGAAAGTTAAACTTTAACTATAAACTTGAAAAATTTATAGGTGATTTAGAATCAATCTTAAATGGTTTAACTGGATCCACTAATGATGGTCTCAATAAATTTAATCCTGAAGCTTTAGGATTACTTGAAACTGCTAAGTCTGAAGGTTTAATGAGTTTTTATCTTATACAACAACAGCCTGATGGTAGTTGGATTCAATTAGATGAGGCTATCCCTGTAGTAGAGGGTGAAAAGATTAAACTTACAAAAAAATCTACTGGTATGATAACTACTTTTGGCTCTGGAAATATCGCATATATAATTAAAACAAAATCTGTTAAAGGTAGTACTGAAATTTGTTTTACTCAAGATGGATATAGAATGAATGATGGGTCTATAATTCTTTCAGACGAAAACAACTCTTCTAAATATGATTTTGTTGGTAAGCCTATAAAAGATTTAGTTTTAATAGGTGATCAAAATGTTATAGGTCAGCCTGTACCATCATCAGAAACTGGATGTACTACTGTTGAGTATAAAGTACCATATCTTTCTCCAATGTATCAAATTACAGCAGTTAGTGAAGGAAACTTTGATAAAACTATAGTTGTAGATGTAGAGTTTGGTAACTTAGATGCTTCTTATGATCCAGATCAAAATATAACAACAGATAACTCAGTGCATATCTATAAGATACCTGAGAGAGCTACTATAGAGGGTTATGTAAAATCAACTTTAGATGGATACAATGAAGAGGGTGTTGCTAAAGCTGTAGTTACTCTTCAAGATCCTCAAATACTTACAAAAGATAAAGTTCTTGTAGATAATACAAATGGTAAAAAAACAATTACACTTGAAGCAAATCCAAATGTAACTTTCACATATACACTTGTAAAAGAAGATGATACTGAAACTTCAAAAGTGATTAAATCAGGTAAAATATCAGATGGTAATATGATGAATATCTTAACCCAAAAAGAGATAGAAGATATTATCTATGGAACAGATGCTGAAAAAAATCCTTGGTTAGAAAATCCTTATGGAAACTATTTCATATCTATACAAGCTACTCATGATTATGCTACAGAAGATATCCATTTTTACGAGCAGATGTTAGTTAGCTTTAGAGCTAAAGTTGATGAAAAAGCTCTTATGAATGCATTTAGCACATCTGTAAATCAAGGTGACTCTCCTTGGTATAAATCAGTAGATGGTGGAGAATATCAACAATTATCAGATGAAAATAATGAAGAAAAAATAGGTAATGAATTAAGTGAAATATCTATTTTTGGTGGTAAAGACATATCATTATTTAAACCATTAGCAACTCCACTTGACGGTGGTTATATAAGTTTTCCTGATGAATCGAAATGGGAAACTTATGTTATAAGCTTAGATAGCCAAATTGGTACAGAATTAGATACTGATAATGATCCAAATCCATATCTTGATATTATAGTTGAATTAAATGCAGAAGATAATGTTTCTAAAGTTAATTTAGTTTTACCTAAAACTGAATACAATAAACAATATATGAAGTTTTCACAGGTATATAAAATATTTAATGAAAATTTCTCAACTTTAGTTCAAACTGATTTTACAGCTACTGAAGAGGATGTTAGTGATGCAAATGATGAAAATATAACTATTACATTAGGACAAAATGTTCCACTCTATCAATCAGGTTTTACAGTATTTAATACATATCAGGCAACTTTTGAAAGAACTGATAACTATAGAGTTTATGCTGGTTCTTATACTATGCTAGACTGGTTTAAACTAAACAGCGTAGATGACTTCTCAGATATACTTGATTTTAAAGTATCTGCAAATGAGCCTACTGCTTATAGTGCAAGATACACTACTACTGAAGATGATGGATTCTATCAGATAAACCAAATAGATCCTTCAATCATACCAACTTTAGAACTAACAGTTAGAGCTGAAGGTCATGAGTATGGTACAGAAAATGAAAGACCAGCTGGTGCTCCACAATTTAAAAATGGGGTAGCTTATGATGATTTAACAGATGTTAATGAAACAACTAAATTAACTGTTGCTGAAGCTGGAGATGTTTTAACTCATAACTTTATGTTAAATAGAATCGCACCACCTACAGTAGAGGCAAATAACACTATACCTGATGTAAAACCTGAACTACCAAGTGTAAATCAAGATTTTGAAAATGGTTTACAAAGCATTGATGGTAACTGGACTATAGTTGATCTTAATGTATCTAACTATGGCTATAATACTGATAGCAGTGATACTGCAAAATGGAATGTAGTTCAAAATAGTGAATTACCAGCTGTTAATGCTAATTGGTCTGGTGATTATGACTATGAAACTAACAGTACTATACTTCCAACACCTTTTGGTGGTGCTTATGCGTGGATGGGTGATATAGATCAAGGTACATACTCTGATAGTGGCTACTTACATAGTGATACTGTAGTTGCAACTGCTTTAAAATCACCTGTGATAGACTTCTCTAACTACTCTTTAGCAGTACTTAACTTTAAACAATGGTTCGAAGTATCTGCTTATGATGCTTCATTTGATACTGCGTTTGTAGGTTTTGAGATTCAAGAAGATGAAAATTTAACAAATGGTACTACTATAAAACTTCAAGATGCTGGTGGTTATACTACATATGTTACTGTTGGTCAAACTTATATAAAAAGAGTTACACCTGAAACTCCAGTTATAAATAGTTATGATACTACTACATACTTGAGTAACAATGGTCTAAATGTTGAACCTTCATGGAGTGACTTTAAACTACCTCTAGATGTTTTAGCTGGTAAAAAAGCAAAAATTGTATTTGGTTTCTTTACAAAAGACACTCTTTACAATAACAACAGAGGATGGGGTGTAGATAATGTTTATATCCAAGATAGTTTAGAAAATGCTCTACAACTACCACCTATGGTTCCTACACTTACAACTGATATCTCAAGTGATGTTGGTATAGTTGATAATACAACAGCTGAACCGACATCAATTAAACCAACTGAATAATTAGTGATTAGAACACTAGTTAATGTTTATGCGAGGGTTTTCACCCTTGCATGGCTCTTTTTTTTCTCCCCTCCCTTTTTATACTCTTTTTCCATTGATCGTCTTTTACTAAGAGATATCATCTCTAAAAATCAAACTACTACAGAGCATTTTTATATATACTGGTCAGATGATTATTTAAGCACATACCCTTGGTTAGTTAAGGTAGATGAGAGACCACTATATATAGACACACTCATAAAAAAAAGCGAAGAGGTATATCAAAGTTTTTTAGATGAAGGTTTTGATATGCCTGAGCGAATAGAGATATATGTAGCAAATACTGGGATAACAGCAGATGGACTACTAACAAATAGCATAGCATCTCTAGGTGCTTTTACAAGTGATGACTATCCAGAGATACTTATAAATGCAAATCTATCGCAAAAATCGTTATCTAGTGATATCAAGAGGATTTTGACACACGAGATGATGCATGTGGTTCAATATCAAAATGGGATCATAAAAGATGAAGTAGATACACCTAAAGAGGATATGTGGTTTACAGAGGGGTTGTCTGTTTTGAGTGAAGTTTACTTTATGGATGATACAAAGTATATGAATGAATACTCACCATATCTATTTGATGGTGGATTTTTTGATACTACAAACTATATAAACTCATATACAAATGGTTATCTATTTTATTATCTGATGAAATTATATGGGTATGATTTAAAAGAATTTTTAGAGATCTTTAAAAATCATGATACATCAAAATCTTTTATAGATTTTATATCTACCAATCATAACCTTGGAGATGGGGAACTTATACAAGATATATAT
>JAFGVR010000134.1 GCA_016937915.1 Campylobacterales bacterium
ATTTTCTCCTGTATTTCATAAAAATTGTAGCTTTTTAGGAAATAAAACTGGGTGAAATGTTGTTTGAAAATTTGAGGGCATTATATTCTTATGCAAAAGAATATGATATAGATAAATTATATGAATTAAATATGATTGCATTAGAAAATATGAAACCTGATTTAATTGTTGTATTGGTATTATCTAAAGATGAATTAAGATATAGAATGTCTCAAAAAAGTCATGATAAAATTGAGTCGAGGGGAATTGATTACTTACTTGATATTCAAAATAATATGATAAATATTTTGCAAAAGCTTGAAATAAATCATATAACTATTGATGCTTCTAAAGATATAAATGAAATAATTTGTAAGAGTATTTCAAATAAATATTATTAGAAAAATCAGTTGTTATTATTCATCTCATACTAAGAGGAAGATCCTTTTAAAAAGCCAAATTATTTTAAATAGGAGTAGGTGGAAGCTTTCTTAATTATAATTAAATCGATTTTAATCGCTTCAAAGCACCATTGAAGTAGAATCATTTTAAAAATATATCTGCTAAATAATAAGGAAGTTTTATATTGCGACTAACAAAATATGAGATAGACTCTATCAAAAAAGCTTTTAATGATACTTTTGGAGATGGTGATATATACCTTTTTGGCAGTCGTGTGGACGATGCTAAAAGAGGTGGAGATATAGATCTGTATATCCAAACTAAAGATAAAGATAATCTACTATCAAAAAAGATAGATTTTTTAGTAAAACTAAAAGAAAATATAGGTGATCAAAAGGTAGATGTAGTGATCTCAAAAGATGAATCAAGAAGTATAGAAAAAACAGCCAAAAGTACTGGAGTGTTGTTATGAGTAGTGATCTAGTTATCGAAAAATTAGAAAAAATCTTTTTTGAGTGTGATATGCACCTAAAGAGGATGCAAAGTGCTGCAAAAAAGATGTCGAGTATGATGCCACTAGATGAGAAGTCATATATAAATCTTACAGAAGATGAGATAGAGCATATAGACCAGTTTTTGTTTAGATTTTCAAAACTTCAAGATGTTATGGGACAAAAGCTTTTTAAGACTATATTGGTATTTTTAAGTGAAGATATAGATGGTAAACCATTTATAGATATTTTAAACATTATGGAAAAACTGTATCTTTTAGATAATAGTAATGATTGGAAAATATTACGAGAAGATAGAAATGAACTAGCTCATAACTATGAAAATGAGCCTGAAAATATGAGTATAGTATTAAATAACCTATATGAAAAAAGGATCCTTTTAGCATCAATATATCAAAAAATAAAATCTTTTTATGAAAAAAACAGATACGATAAGTGAAGATTTTAAAAGAGAGTAATGAATATGAGGATAGATGATACAAAGCAGATTTTGCATAAAAGACTAGGAAAACTAACAAAGCAATATGATGCTCTTAGAGAGTATAAAATACTGATAGATGAGATTTTGGAGACAAAAAATATTTATGATCAATTCGTTTTTAATACTTTGATACCTCAAGAAAAAGCTATTTTTGATGCGTATCTTAAAAGATTTAGCTCTGTTCAAGATTTCTTAGGTGCAAAAATCTTTGTATTACTATTGGAAGTGTCAGGTATTTATAGTGGAAAAATGAGTGAAGTTTTAAGTTATATAGAAAAAGAGGAGATTATTGACTCTTTAGATAGTTGGATAGAGTTACGAGAAGTTAGAAATGAACTAGAACATGACTATCCAGAAGAGCTTCAAGAGGCTTTAGATGACCTAAAATTTTGTATAGATAGTTTTGAAAAAATAGAGAGTTATTATCTAAATTCACTTAGTTTTGCTAAAAAGTACATCTAATGAGATTACGAAAAACTATTATAGACAAAATAAAGAGAGCTATAAAGGATAGTTTTGGTGATGTTAATGTCTATCTTTTTGGCAGTCGTGTGGACGATGCTAAAAAAGGTGGAGATATCGACATAGCTATAGAGTGCAACTTATCTAAAGAAGAGTTTCGCAAAAATAAAGTCAAATTTTTAAGCTATTTATCGACCAATGGATTTGAATTTCCTATTGATGTTGTTGATTACAACACAAAAGATGATTTATTAAGAGCTCAAATCGTTGCAAACGCAGAGAAGCTTTTTTAATGAAACCGATTTTAATCCCTTTAAAGCACCATTAAAGTAAAATCTTTTTTCAAATCACAAAACGGTAACCCATTTGAAAAATATACTAAACAGCATCACAAAAAGCAGTCTAAACTACTTCATCATCATCGTTTTATCTTTTATCACATTTTGGTGGACTTTTTTTATATTTCATAGGGAGTTTGATGTTGGTGCTGTTCTTATAGTCATACTAGCTAGAGTTTTCGCATCTACCATTTTGTTCAACGACTACAACCTAAGCTGGAGTAAGGCTAGTACATGGACTTTTTTGTCTAAAAGCTATGTTTATATCACAGCTTTTTTTATCTCTTTGCCATTTTTATATAGGGATGTTCATATCTACTTTTTGGCATCTGAGCTTTTTTTATACCTTTTTGTTATAAATTATCTCATGTATAGTTACCAAGCTATCGTAAATCGTGTAAGGGTGGAAAAAACCAAAACCATGGTTATCTATGGAGCTGGTAATTCTGGAGTGAGGCTAGAGAGGGAGTTTGCCCATAGTGAGTATAGGGTGGTTTGTTTTTGCGATGATGATGCAAACCTACAAAACCGCTCCATAAACGGTCTTTCTATACTAAGTAGAGAAAAGCTAAAAGAGAGATTTAGCCAAACAAAAGTAGATCTTTTGATAGTAGCTATCCCTACCCTTGAGAAGTCACTCATAAGATCTTTGTATGATGAACTCCAAGAGGTAGCACACACCATCAAAATCCTCCCATCACTTGAGCAGATCTTTAAAGATGACCCATTCTCAAAACAGCTAAAAGATATAGGGGTAGAAGATCTTCTAGCTAGACACCCAAAAGATCTTGATAAAACAGCTATTAGAAATTTTCTAAAAGAGAAAACTGTACTTATAACTGGAGCTGGTGGGAGCATAGGTAGTGAGATAGTAAGACAGTGCATCTTGTTTGATGTGAAAAAGTTGATCCTTGTAGATCATAGTGAGTATAATCTTTACGCCATAGAACAAGAGGTAGAACATAGTGAGGTAGAGGTGGTATCTGTTATGATATCTGTTGTAGATAAAGAGAGTGTGCAAAGGGTATTTGAGATGCATAGTCCACAGATCGTGATTCACGCAGCTGCATACAAACATGTACCACTTTGTGAAGAAAATATATCACAAGCTATAAAAAACAATATAGTAGGGACTAAAAACATCATAGATATAGCATGTGATGCTAAAGTACAAAAGGTGGTACTCATCTCTACAGATAAAGCAGTACGCCCTACAAATGTAATGGGTACTACTAAGAGGATATGTGAACTATACGCACAAAATAAAATTTCTCAAGAGGATAAAAAAAATAATCCAACTGAGATAGTAGCAGTGAGATTTGGAAATGTTCTTGGAAGTAGTGGTAGCGTTATACCAAAATTTAAAGCCCAACTTCAAAACGGTGGACCCATAACAGTGACCCATCCAGAGATCACAAGGTATTTTATGCTTATACCTGAAGCGTGTGAACTTGTACTTCAAGCTGGGAGTTTAGGTAAAGGTGGTGAGGTGTTTATCTTAGATATGGGAGAACCTATAAAGATAGTGGACTTAGCAAAAAAGATGTGTGAGCTTAGTGGTAAAAAAGATATAGAGATAAAGTTCACAGGCTTAAGAACTGGTGAGAAGCTTTATGAGGAGCTTTTACTAGATGAGAGTGAGGGGACTACGCCGTATGAGTCTATAACAGTTGGAAAATCAACACATTATGATATAGATAAACTAAATAGTGACATAGCAAAACTTTTAGAACTAGAAGGTGATACAAAAGCTCAACTCCAACAGTTAAAGTATATAGTCCCAGAGTTTAATCACATGGTAAATAGATAAATATGTTGAGGTACCTATCTATTTTTGCTTTTTATATCTCTATTATCGCCATAGAGTATTTGGCAACAACCTCTTTGGAGATAAAACCTATCCAAAACTCTTGGGATAAAGCAAACCATTTTATAGCTTTTTTTACCCTTTATATCACTTTATCTTTTGGTTATCCAAAACTTAGTTTGGTAAAAAAAGTGGCTTTGCTTCTAGCTTTTGGTATCCAGATAGAGATAGTACAAGCATTTTTGCCAAATAGGGAGTTTTCACTCCTTGATGTAGTAGCGGATGCTGTAGGTATATTTTTAGGGTTCATTATACTAAGGGTACTTTTTTTAGTTAGACCTAGCTAACGCTGCAAAATCTATCTCCTCTTTTTTTTCACCATCTTTTACTTTTTTATCCTCTTCATAGCTTCCAGTACTAAAGGTAAATCCACCTTGTTTTAAGATGCACCCTTTCATCCCAGGGATGCATGGTTTTTTTACAAGTTTGCAGTAACCGTTAAAGTCGTGTTGACATGTCCAGCCCATTATCTACTCCTAAAATTTTTATTTAAAATATTATCAAAAAATTAAACTTCTTTTATCAAAGTTCCGATATACTTTACATAATCCGCGGCAAGGATGCCAAAGATTGAAAATCAAAATTGGGCGAAAGGCCCTTCCATAGAAAAGGATTTATTATGGGTTTTAGAATAAACACAAACATTGCGGCAATGAACGCACATGCAAATGCTACTATGAACAATCGTGAGATTAACAGCTCACTAGAAAAATTAAGTTCTGGTCTTCGTATCAATTCAGCAGCAGATGATGCTTCTGGTATGCAGATTGCGGACTCGCTTCGTTCACAACAGCTGGGACTTGGTCAAGCTATTAAAAATTCAAACGATGCTATCAATATAGTTAAAATCGCAGATAAAGGGATGGATGAGCAGGTAAAAATACTTGATACTATCAAATTAAAAGCTACTCAATCAGCTCAAGATGGTCAAACTACAGACTCTAGAAAAGCTCTTCAAGCTGACATCACTCGTCTTATGGAGGAG